>JBIIGO010000008.1:0-21578 GCA_044236405.1 Aurantimicrobium sp. | reverse complement strand
GAGTTCACTATGAGTTCACAACCTCGCACCGTTCGCGCTGCTCGCGGTTCCACACTGACCGCAAAAAGCTGGCAGACAGAAGCTCCGATGAGGATGCTCATGAACAACCTTGACCCTGAGGTTGCCGAGCACCCCGAAAAGCTCGTTGTCTATGGTGGCACCGGTAAAGCAGCACGCTCATGGGAAGCCTACGACGCGATTGTGAAGACCCTGGAGACACTGGAATCCGACGAAACTCTCTTGGTTCAATCAGGTAAGCCTGTCGGCGTATTTCGTACCCACGAATGGGCACCTCGCGTGCTCATCGCAAACTCCAATTTGGTGGGCGAGTGGGCTAACTGGCCAGAGTTTAGAAGGCTCGAAGCTGAAGGTCTGACCATGTATGGCCAGATGACCGCAGGTTCCTGGATTTACATCGGAACCCAAGGAATTTTGCAAGGAACCTATGAAACATTTGGAGCTGTTGCGCGTCAACACTTTGGTGGAACCCTTGCCGGAACACTGACACTCACCGGTGGTTGCGGTGGTATGGGTGGGGCGCAGCCGCTGGCAGTGACCATGAACGATGGAGTCGTTCTGATTGTGGATGTGGATGCAACCCGGCTCGAGCGCCGAGTTGAGCACGGCTACCTCGACGAGATGACTCATAACCTCGATGACGCTGTTGCGAGAGTCCTGGAAGCCAAAGAAGCAAAGATTCCTCTCTCGGTCGGCGTTGTGGGAAATGCCGCAGATGTCTTCACGGAACTACTCGAGCGCAAAGTTCCCATTGATATCGTCACCGATCAAACCAGTGCCCACGATCCTCTCTCTTATCTCCCTGAAGGTGTCAGCGTCGAACAGTGGCACAAACAGGCAGAGAAAGACCCTGCAGCATTTACAAAAATCTCTCGCGAAGCAATGGCAAAACAAGTCAAAGCAATGGTCGAATTCCAAGACGCCGGTGCGATTGTCTTCGACTATGGAAACTCCATTCGCGCAGAAGCCAAATTGGGCGGATATGACCGCGCATTCGATTTCCCGGGTTTTGTTCCTGCCTATATTCGCCCCCTGTTCTGTGAAGGAAATGGTCCCTTCCGCTGGGCAGCTCTCTCAGGAGACCCAGAAGATATTGCCAAGACAGACAAAGCAATTGTGGAACTTTTCCCGGAGAATGAGCACCTCAAGCGCTGGATTACCAAAGCTGGAGAGAAAGTTCACTTTGAGGGACTTCCTGCCCGTATTTGCTGGTTGGGATACAAGGAACGTCACCTCGCCGGTTTGAAATTCAATGAGATGGTGGCCTCCGGTGAGCTTTCTGCCCCTATTGTGATTGGCCGTGACCACCTCGACTCTGGTTCGGTTGCCTCCCCCTACCGTGAAACAGAAGCCATGCTTGATGGCTCTGATGCGATTGCAGACTGGCCTCTCCTAAACGCACTATTGAACACCTCCTCTGGCGCCACCTGGGTGTCGTTACATCACGGTGGCGGAGTGGGCATTGGCCGCTCTATCCACTCTGGTCAAGTCACTGTCGCCGACGGAACCGAACTTGCCGCACAAAAGCTGGAGAGAGTTCTCACCAACGACCCTGGCACCGGCGTGATGCGTCACGTTGATGCGGGCTACTCACGCGCAGAAGACATCGCCCGCGAGCGGGGTCTTCGCGTGCCGATGTGGGAAAGCTAAGCTCACCTGTATGGCTCGAACGCTCTTTACGAATATTGGCCTCCTGGTCACTAATTCACCATCCACGGCACACAGTGCCGGCGGTGAATCAGGACCTACCGGAGAGATTCGTGATGCCGCGCTGATTATTGATAATGGTGTCATTGCCTGGGTCGGCACTGCGGCAGATGCTGAAATTAGCGGCGGGTTTGATATCGATGAGGTCGTCAACCTCCAGGGTCACGTGCTCATTCCAGGCTTCGTAGATTCACACTCTCACCTGGTGTTTGCCGGAGATAGATCCCAGGAGTTTGCCGCACGCATGGCTGGGAAATCCTATGCAGCTGGAGGTATTCGCTCCACCGTAACAGCTACCCGCGAAGCCACCGATGACGAGCTGCGAGAAAATGTCCAGCGCCTCGTGCACGAAATGCACACGCAGGGAACCACCACAGTGGAAATCAAGAGTGGCTACGGTCTCAGCGTTGATGATGAAGAGCGTCTCACCCGAATTGCCAAGGAATTCACTGATGAGGTGACCTTTCTTGGCGCACATGTTGTCCCGAGTGACTATGCAGATCACCGTGAAGAGTACGTCCAGCTCGTCACAGGCCCCATGCTCGAGGCCTGCGCACCTCACTCCAAGTGGATTGATGTGTTCTGCGAAACAGGAGCATTCACACCCGAGGAAACACGAACAATCCTGACTGCAGGAATTGCTGCGGGCTTGAAGCCCAGACTTCATGCATCGCAACTCTCTGAAGGAGAGGGCATAGCTCTTGCTGTTGAGATGGGGGCAACCTCGGTTGACCACTGCACCTATCTCAGTGATGCAGATATTTCTCTGCTGGCCTCCTCAGATACCGTTGCCACGTTATTGCCCGGTGTTGAATTCTCCACTAAGCACCCTTACCCAGATGCGAGAAAACTTATTGATGCCGGCGTCACCGTCGCCATATCTACGGATTGCAACCCTGGCTCAAGCTACACAACCTCGATGCCGCTGTGTATTGCACTCGCTGTTCGAGAAATGGGAATGACGCCCGCAGAAGCCTTGTGGGCATCAACAGCAGGTGGCGCCAAAGCTCTTGATCGCTCTGATGTGGGAGTGATTGCTAAGGGTGCACGGGCAGATTTCGCTGAAATTAATGCCGAGCATTACATCCACCTGGCCTACCGGCCCGGAGTGCCTCTGATCGGGCGCGTGTGGAAAGACGGCGAACTTATCGCTGGCTAAGCCCTGCCATCATCTCCAAGACGCACAACGCTGCAAGTCGGATGGTTCGCTGATCAGGCGTATCAGCTAAGGCATCAATTTCGGTGATATCGAAAGACTCCACCAAAGGGCTCTGCGCAAACTGCCGAGTGAGGTGCCTGAGCTCAAATGCGCTTATCCCGCCTGGAACACTGGCAGGACATCCCGGTGCAACAGAGCGGTCACACACATCCACATCGATGTCGACGTGTATGGGGCCTGACGCATTTCCAGCAACCTCAAGAGCTTGATTCACAATGTCACTGAGCGGCCGTATTGCCAGTTCATCACGGTGGATCACCGTGATGCCCAGCTCTCTCGCTCTGGCGGCATAGGCAGCAGAGTTAGCAAAATCCTGAATACCTATTTGCACAATTCGACGAGGATCCAACCCAGATTCGATGAGCCTGCGCACAGGAGAGCCATTACTGATGCCATCTCGGAGGTCATAGTGGGCGTCTAGGGTAATCAGTCCTGCGGTTTCGATCCGAGAGCCCCAGGCGCCCAGGGCAGCTGCAACGGTGACGGAGTTATCTCCACCGAGAGCAACACTGAGCCGTGATGCAGCAACGGCGTGCGCCATCATAGCTATGGTTCGTGCTTCACCAGCTGGAGAGTCAGGTTGTTCACTATCTCCAAAGTCAACACAGACCAGCGACGTCAGATCGCCGTCAGTGTGTCCCTGACCTGGACTGCTGATCAGTGAGGGGCTGTATCTTTTCAGCGCCTCACGGATAGCTCCTGGGGTCTCGTGGGCATTGGTAGGACTAAGCGAAGTTTGTGAGGCAGGAACGCCGAGCAATGCAACATCAAACCCTGTTGATGAATCCATTTCCGAAAGTAGCGGCCACCCTCCTGCCCGAGGCCAGAGAGGATCGTGAGAAAGACCAAGACTAGTCATGCACTGCCTTTGCTGCTTTTTGCCCTTGGACACCGGCAAAAAGAACACCGACTAAAAAAACCCCCACAGCAATCTGCATCAGAGCTACCTGGAAGTCATAGGGCACAAACAATGAAACCACCATTAACACAGCGTTAGCAATAGCGGTATCGCGCATCAGTGGATATGCAGCAACGTGGGCTGCAAGCCAGGTTTTTTCTGACTTCATAGTGGTGCGAGTCCGAATTCCAGCCCAAGAATTAGGCCCTACTCGGCCAGTGGCAGATCGGGCAACCACGACATACAAAATCACATCAGCGAGAAGAGACAACGTCACAATCGCAAAATGTGCACCACTATCCATGCATCAAGGTTACCGCGAGAGAACAACAGATAACCTACGGATTAGTGGCTCTGGTTACTGCGTGATAAAGTTGAAACAACCGACGCGGGGTGGAGCAGCTCGGTAGCTCGCTGGGCTCATAACCCAGAGGTCGCAGGTTCAAATCCTGTCCCCGCAACCAATGTGCGAATGCCCTCCTTATCTGGAGGGCATTCGTGGTTAACACTCGACTATCGTGGATAGGGTGACCCGACACAATTACACCCTCAACGAAGACCTCCAACTGGCCCTTCGCCTGGCTGATGCAGCCGATGAAATAACGAGAGCACGTTTTCTTGCCCTTGACCTTCACATCAGCACAAAACCGGACAAGACTCCTGTTACGGATGCAGACCAGACTGTCGAACAGGCCATTATTGACATCCTCTCTGTGGAGCGCGGTGAGGATTATATGTTGGGCGAAGAGTTTGGTGAGCAAGAAGGAATCCTCGCGGAGCATCACAACCCCGCTGCTGATCATCCCCACCGTCAATGGATTATTGACCCCATTGATGGCACATCTAATTTCTTACGTGGTGTCCCCGTCTGGGCAACTTTGATTTCTCTTGCCATAGACGGAGTTCCCGTTCTTGGTGTGGTTAGTGCTCCTGCTCTAGGAAAGCGGTGGTGGGGATCCAAAGGAAATGGGGCATGGGTAGATGAGTCACATGACCCCCTCGCTACTATTCCTCTTCCCGAAGACCTCGAAGGCATTGTGGAGCAACCTATGGTTGCCCTCGGTACGCCCAAGCAGCTGAAAGTTTCACACGTTTCTACTCTTGATGACGCAAGCCTGAGCTATAACTCACTCCAGCAATGGGATCAGGCAGGTTACCTTGATGAACTTGTGGCGCTGAGCCGAAAGGTATGGCGCACCAGAGCCTACGGAGATATGTGGTCCTATATGCTCGTTGCTGAAGGCCTGATTGATATCGCTGGGGAATTTGATCTCAAGCCCTATGACATGGCTGCTCTGATGCCGATTGTCACCGAAGCTGGAGGAACCTTTACCTCTATCGACGGTCACACAGATATCTGGCATGGCAGCGCATTGGCAACAAATAGTGTCCTCCACGACACTGTACTCACGCACTTAGCCAGGTAGTTGTCCTTCAGCCTCGAGCCGCGCAATTCTGCGCCTTGCGGCATCTTCGGAGGTTGACGAAGGCCCCAAAACAATGCGGACACATTTGAGGATGACTCCGGTGAGCCATTTTGCTGGCCAGCGTGGTTTCTTGAGCCCTAGATAATCCAGGTATTCCTGCGGAATGGTGGAGACGGCACCAGCAAACATGACCCGATAAAAAGGCATCATGCTTTTGCGCAAGGGGGGCTTTTTGAGGAACGCAATCGTTTCTTCAACGCGCTCATCATGTTTGAGAATTCCTTGAGTGTTGAACTGGTGCAGGCCTTCTCGAAGTTCTTCTTCGCTCAGTGGCGGATGAGCTACGCCGACCAGCTCTCCCGCAATTGACCATTCGCGCACATATTGGTTCGCACCTCCTGGAATCGGATCTCCCCAGGCGAGGTGGCAGCTCAGGAATGCGTCCGTAAAGACGACGTGAACCCAGTACAACAGTTCAGGGTCTCCGGCTGCATAGGGTTGTTCAACGCCTTGGGCATCGAGATATGTTCCTCTAACTCGGTCATGAAATTTGAGGACCCGTGCTGATTCTTGCTGAGCAATCTCTGTTGAGGCAAAGGTGACAGTAATCAGCCACTGAATCGTTCCTGCCAGACGTCCTAGGGGATCTTCTTTGTATCTCGACCAGTCATGAACCCCTGCCATCGCACCGGGGTGGAGGGTCTGCATCAACAATGCGCGAATCCCGGCGACCAGGGTCGGCATCCCGCCGTGAACGGCCCAGGATGCTGACCCGGGACCGAAGTACCCTATGTCGTCACCCAGCTCAATCTTGTCCACCCATGGGGGTGTGCCATGGGAATCCCCAGAGAGAGTCTGAAGTAATCGAGAACGAGCGTTCTCCCGAAAAGTACTCACGTGGTGAGCTTGGAGTCGTTATCCAAGCTATGCCAGGTGCGGTTGTGAAAGACCAAAGGATGGGCCGTCGCAGCATCCAACTCGGCGCTTCCTTCCTCTGGGCACTGGGCTTCTAATGCTTCAATGAGAAAGACCGTCGACGACCCTGCTTGAAGTTTGTTCACAATACGGCCACGAATCCATGTGTGCACATCCGAGTACACCGCTTCGCCAGTGGGCAATCTGTGCCAGGCAACATCGGCAAAACGATCCGCACCGGATGTCGCAGCAAGTTTGGCAAGTCCAAGTTGGTCTGCGCCCAGCAAATGAACCACAACCGTGTCAGCCTTCTTGATGGTCGGGGTTGCAGACGATTGGGCTGAAGCAGAAAAAACAAGAAGAGGAGGCTCAGCACTGACAGAGAACACTGAGGTGACTGTCATCGCAACAGGGCCATCACCGGCATCTGCCGTCACAACAGCAACACCAGCAGGGTGGTTCCTAAATGCCAACTTAAAGCGGTCAGCATCCAATACGGTCACATCATGGGGTGGATCAATTATTCCGTCCCCAATAATGGGTAAGTTCTCTGTCGGCATATCTGAATTCATGGTTTCTCCATTGTTTCACCAAGGTGGCACAAGTACGCTCACAGTATGAGCTTGAAAGATATTGAACTAACTACCCTTGATGGACAACCCACATCCTTTGCCAGCTATTCCGACAAGGTTGTCCTTGTCGTCAATGTTGCATCACGTTGTGGTCTTTCCCCCCAATACCAACAGCTTGAAGAGCTGCAGAAGAAGTATGGCAACAAAGGATTCACAGTCCTTGGGGTCCCCTCTAACCAATTCTTACAAGAGCTCAAAAAGAGCGAAGATATCGCGGAATATTGCTCAGCAACCTGGGGTGTGACATTCCCTATGCTCGAAAAAGCAAAGGTCAATGGCCCTAACCGCCACCCTTTATACAAAGAACTCGTTAAAACTAAAGATGGCAGCGGAAAAGCTGGACCAGTGATGTGGAATTTTGAAAAATTCCTCGTTTTGCCCTCGGGCGAGATCAAAAGATTTAGGCCCACCACCAAACCTGATGATCCTGAGATTATTTCAGCTATTGAAAGCGCTTTGGCCTAATCGGTCGTAAAAAAACATCCCCGGAAATCTCCGGGGATGTTTTTGATATGTGAAGGTTTTAGGCTTCGGGGTCCTTAACTGTTTCATCAACGATTCCCTTAGCTGCTAGAGCCTGACGACGCTCTTCCAAACGACGTTCAAATTCAGTCTGCGCAGCAGTAATTTGCTCGTCGGTCAGCGGGTAGTTCTCAGCCCGTGGCTTGCCGTGATACTTCTCGATATACGCCTCAAGCTCAGGACCTGACTCCCAGGAGGTAATCAGGCAATAACGAGGCGCATCACTGTTGTGCCATACCGCGTGCCAAAAACGTTGAGTGTCAACAATAATTTGAGCACCTGCAGGAAGAGGAATACGAACCTCAGTCGAGGGATCGAGACGGTCTTCCCGCAGAATCATCATGGAATCTTTGTCATCAGTGAGGTTGAAGAAACCGCGAACAATCCAGCCGGTTCCATCGGGGTTCAGTCGGTTGTTGTCATCCTGGTGCATGTTATACAACGCATCAGAGTAGTTGTTGGGTTGAAGTTCGATGACGCGGCAGCGACCAATGTTCGCTCCGGGTTCTTCAGCACGTTTTTTGAGAATGGGCGCCTTCTCGATGTTTGCGTCTACCCACACTCCGTCTTTGTCGGTGCGCGGTGGGGTGTGGTTCCAAAAACCATTACATTCCATCTCGCCAAAAGCTGAAGCTAGTGGAGCAAAGCGTGTAACGCCGGAAGATTTCCAATCGACGTATTCAATATCAAGCCATTCCTTAGGATCTGCGGCTTGGTCGTAGCTATCGAGAACAACATAACCAGTTTCTTCGAAAGCCTTCAGACGGTTGTAGCCCATCATGGGTCCTTTCACAATCGAGCGCACACGTTTTTATACGCCCTGTTAAGAAAAAAGTAGCACCGCACCGAGGGAAAACGACACCCCACACCGCTAAAAGTTTTCACGCCATGTAGCCTCTGGTAAGCGGCTTAGGGTTTATATGAGGCTTCTAGGCCCTTCACCTTTGCAGAAGAGGGAAGAAACAGTCTCACAGTCAACCCAGCCTCCCCGTTCATCACATCACCTTCAACCATGATGACTTTCCCTTGAGGGAACATCAGGTTTCCTAAAGCATGAATGCTCTCTTGAGTTGGTGTTCCTGAGGGGAGAAATCCCACGTCAATACTGGAACCTCGATGAACGCCTTCGACTTTGACAGCTTTGGCATCGTGCTTGTTATCCAGTTCTGGAATCAGAAGAAAAGAATGTGGTCCAGCGCCAAGTTCTTTGAGAGATGACTGCTTTGAGGAAGTTCCTGCTGCCAAGATGAACTGTTCACCATGCACAAAAACAGGATCAAAGTGATACTGCTGCGTCGTGGACGGGGCAGTAGGGGCAAGAAATTTTTTGAGGAGATCTTTGATGGCCATGTGTATCCCCACAGTAAATCAACAAACGGTGTCGTACTGATGAAGCTATACCACGCACACAAAAAACGTTCCAACAGCGCACACATACTCACGAAATGGTGGAGATGGGGGGAATTGAACCCCCGTCCACTGCTGTGATTGTGAGTCTTCTACGGGTGTATCTGGTTAAGACGTTTTCTTGGCTTCGACCTTTGCAACCAGCATCTAAGTCGACAAGCCCAGTCTGAGTTAGAGTCCCACAGTGCCCTCAGGCATAACACTGTAGCTAGTTCCCTAAATGACGCCAGGAACCGGATCGGGATCTAGTCCGGTCTGACGGACTTCAGGCTCGCTTAAGCAGCGAGGGCGAAGTCGGCGCGATTAGATTTGGCACCTATAGTTTTGCAAAGAGCGTTAACGAGATAACTTTGCATCCTCGACCCGCTTCTCTCCCGCTCGCAGGCAATGTCGAAACCGATCATCCCCATGGTGGGTGAAGCATGTGTGCACTGTGGAATTGTGTATGTTCAACGCGCATTTATAGCGCAGTTGAATGATACAACGTGAACCTGACGGTTTCTATTCCCCCAGGTGTTTGCGGGCAGAAATCGCGCGGTCTGCTTCACGCTTGTCTTGGCGTTCTCGTAAGGTTTGGCGCTTGTCGTATTCTTTTTTACCCTTAGCCAGCGCAAGCTCAACTTTTGCTTTGCCATCACTGAAATACAGTGACAATGGGATGAGGGTGTAGCCACCTTCTTTGACTTTGCTGGAGAGTTTGAGAATCTCTTGCTTGTGCATCAGAAGCTTTCGTTTTCTTCTGGGGCTGTGGTTTGTCCAGTTACCTTGTCCATATTCAGGAATATGGACAGCATCTAACCAGGCCTCTCCCCCGTCAATAAAGGCATAGCCGTCTGTGAGTGAGGCTCGTCCTTCACGCAGAGACTTTACTTCCGTACCCCACAACACCAAACCGGCTTCCACGGTGTCCACGATGTTGTAATCGTGACGAGCCTTACGGTTGGTGGCAACAACCTTTTGACCACGTTCTTTTGGCATTGCACACCTCCATCTCGTCATACAAGAGCCAAGCTCCTAGTTTACGAGGTGTGAGCTGGCTAAATCTTGAGGTAACGCGTGATGGCAAAGTTTGCCGAGATTGCGGCCAACACAGAACCCACCACAATCAAGATCGGCACGACAACCAAAGCTTCTGAAATTCCCACAAAGGAGGTCAGCGGAATAGTGACCGCAAGGTACCCCTGCACGAAGAAGTGCACGATGGCAACGATCGCCCCACCTGCTAAGACGGAGCCAACAAAGGCGGCAAAAACGCCTTCGAGAATAAAGGGGGTCTGGATAAACCTGTTGGAGGCACCCACCAAGCGCATAATGCCCAGCTCACGGCGACGAGAGAAGGCAGAAAGCCGAATAGTGGTGGCAATCAGCAAGACTGCAGCAATCAGCATCAGTCCCGCCAAGCCGATAGCCGTATAGCTGGCTGCGTTCAAAATAGAGAAGATTTGATCCAGATAACTGCGTTGATCAGTGACCGCTTCGACACCTTCTTGAGAGGCCAAGGCTTCCACTAAGACATCGGATTGAGAGGGGTCAGAAAGATTTACCCAGAAGGTTTCATTGAGCTGTTCGGGAGTGACATATTCGGCGACAGGGTTGTCTTTGAACTGTTCCTGGAAGTTAGCGTAAGCCTGCTCATGGTCTTCAAAGTAATAATCATCAATGAAGGGACTGAGCGCGGGAGAAGAAAGCTCTGCTTCGACAGCGGCAATTTGTTCTGGAGTTGCCTCGCCTTCCAGACAGTTTTCGCCGAACGAGACATCAGTACACAAATACACGGCAACTTGGGCTTTGTCATACCAATAGTTCTTCATTTGTGCGATTTGCATTTGCAGCAGGATTGCTGTTCCCACAAAGGTCAACGAAATAAAGGTCACCAAAACAACAGAAACAACCATCGAGAAGTTTCGACGAAGTCCATTGAGAACCTCAGACCAAATCAGTGCAAACCTCACTTAACAGGCCCCACGTTCTGGTCGTCATTACCGGTCTTTTTCGCTTTAGCCTGAGCCTGTTGACGCAATCGCTCCGTCAGTGGCATATCTACTGGCGGCTTTGCCAAGGGCTTCTCTTCGTCTCCGGCAGGAGCAAATCGTGAAGGGTCTAGGCGTTGTACGGGTTGAGAATCATTCATATTGAACAGATCGTTCAGATCCCCTAAGTCATCAATTTCCCCGGTGTCATAGGCACTAGGCAACTCAGGAACCGCATCCATGGTGATTTCATCAACCTCTGCAAAGACAGGTGTCGGTGGCACAATATCTGTGGTCTCAATAATCTGTGGCTGCTGTGCTTCGGTGACGACCTTGTTCGCCTTCGTCGCTGCTGTAGCGGCAGCGGCAGCAGCGGTGAGGTCACCGGTGCTATTGACCGTAGCTTCAGCCCCCACAATGGGCAGTGCAGCCGTGTTTCCGTATCCAGATTCACGTTCGTCACGAACAATGTGTCCTGCGACAAGCTCAATAACCCGTTTTTGCATCCGGTCCACAAAGTCCGCAGCATGCGTCGCCATCACAATGGTCGTTCCACCAGCATTAATACGCTCGAGCAGCGCCATGATGCCGGCACTGGTCGCAGGGTCCAAGTTACCGGTGGGCTCATCAGCTAACAGAAGTGCTGGTTTGTTCACAATCGCACGGGCAATGGCCACACGCTGCTGCTCACCACCAGAGAGTTCGTGGGGATAACGCTGAGCTTTACCAGCAAGACCCACCATTTTCAGCACGTCAGGAACAGCCTCTTGAATAAACCCTTTTGATTTGCCAATAACCTGAAGCGTGAAGGCAACGTTATCGAAGACCGTTTTGTTGGGCAGAAGCCTAAAGTCTTGGAAAACAACCCCTAAATTGCGGCGAAAATAGGGAACTTTACGAGAAGAAATAGACCCTAAATCCTGACCCAACACGTGGATAGATCCGCCATTGGGTTTGTCTTCTTTAATCATGAGACGCAAACACGAGGATTTACCCGAACCTGATGCGCCCACCAGGAACACAAACTCACCTTTTTGGATTTCAAAATCCACGCCATCTAGGGCAGGCCGAGAAGAACCCCGGTATTTTTTGGTGACTGTTTTGAACCGAATCATGACTCTTCGAGCCTACGTCCGGGTGACAAAAAAACCTTGAAAGCACCGGGCGTGGCTTCTAACCGGTAACCTTGAATCATGCGTCGTTTCTTCTTTAATGCCAGCGTCCTTGGTGCTCTCTTCGGCGGAGTGACCGCCTTGCGGGCAACCCTAAAGGGACCCCGCGATTGGCGACTCATTCTGATTTGGATCGGATGGCTCATCTCTGTGGTTCTTGCCGTGTCTGAGGTTGCCAAAGAGATTGAACAAGAAGAAATTGACGAGAGCCCTTACGATTTCTAAATCATGATTTCCACACCGGTCAAAAGCGCATCTCCCCACGATTACGATCATTCCCACCCTGACTTATCGGGAGGATGGCTTCGCGCCGGGGTATTTGGGGCTATGGATGGTCTTGTTTCTAACATCGCGTTGATTGCAGGTATCGGAGCAGCAGGCGCACCACCCCAAGTTGTTGTGATTACCGGTGTTGCGGGATTAGTTGCAGGAGCCTTCTCGATGGCCCTGGGCGAATACACCTCGGTCAAAACAGCTAATGAGCAGGTGGATTCCGAGCTGGAAATTGAACGCCAAGCTCACGCCCGTAATCCCCAGGGTGAAGAAAACGAACTTGTCTCAAGCTTTATGGATATGGGTCTGAGTAAGAAGACCGCCGTGATTGCTGCTGCAGAAATCCATCAAAACTCAGAACAAGCAGCCCGAGTCCACCTCTCCCAGGAACTCGGCGTGAATCCTGATGCTCAGCCATCTCCCTGGCTTGCTGCCGTTTCTTCCTTCTCGACATTTGCTGTGGGAGCATTTATTCCTTTGATCCCCTATGCCCTTGGGTTTGAACTTCTCTGGCTAGGCCTTGCTACCGGTGGCGTTGGTTTACTTATTGCCGGAGGTATCGCAGCGCGCTTCACTCGAAAATCCTGGTGGAGAAGCGCACTGAGACAACTTCTCTTTGGCTCTATCGCGGTTGCAGCAACCTATCTGGTGGGATCACTCCTCGGTGTGGGCTCACTGTAGTTCGCTGTGACACAACAGCCATGACGATCACCCCACCTTCAGACGCCCACGTTTACCTCCGTGATGCGTGTACCGTCATGGATGCTCTCATTGATGAGCATGGCCACCTCACCCTCGAACCACAACCTGTCGATGAGTACTTTGGAATTCTCACTTCCACTATCGTTGGCCAACAACTCTCCGCTAAAGCAGCGAGGACTATCACCCAAAGGGTCAAATACCTCTCTGGAGAGCTGTCTCACGATGCCGTCCACCAGATAACCTTCGATGATCTCCGAAGTTGTGGCATCTCCACCTCGAAAGCAAAATCAATTAAGAACCTCGCGGACAAGTTCACCCGGGAAGAGATCCCTATTCACTCGTTTCCCTCCATGAGCTCCGACGAGATCACGCACATTCTTGTCAAGGAACCTGGAATTGGCGTCTGGACAGCAGAGATGTTCCTCATTGAAGCCCTTGCGCACGAGGATGTGTGGTCTATAGGAGATATGGCACTGCGCAAAGCGGTCAGAAACTCTTTCGGTGAGGACGTTGATATTGATGAGGTTGCCCTCAGATGGCAGCCCTACAGATCCATTGCGTCGCTGTATTTGTGGAAAACGATAGACGGTTAGTTCTTCTCTTCGCTCACGTGGTGCTTTAGAGTGTGTAAAAACACAAGGAGACCAATGTCGACCTCTGAATCACACGTGAGTGTTACATCAAAGGACCACCCCACTAAATCCTCTAAAGGATTGTGGATTCTCCTTGTCATTTCTTTTGCAGCTGCTTTTGTTCCCGCAAGTGTGACTGGTCTCCCCTCCCTTGCAATTGGGCTAGTCCCTGTTGCGTTCTCGATGTGGCACTTCATTAAGTGGGCTGGCGCAGCAACTGCATGGTTATCGTTTGCCGCCATCGTGATTGTGAGCTTCACCGGTGAAGCTCTCGGTGTTGCCACCGGTCTTGTTTTTGGAAACTATTACTATCCCGACGGCCCACTTGGCCCCTTGCTGCTGGGTGTTCCACCGCTTATTCAACTGCAATATTTTGCCATGGCATATGCCTCGTTAATGATTGCGCGATCCATTGGTGGAGTGCTGACTACGGCAGCCCGCGGGGTGCGCTTAGTCGGGGTCTCCGCGATGGCTGCTTTTGGCATGACGCTACTTGACCTGGGAAGTGACCCGTGGCACGCGACCATCCTGCAGCAGTGGATTTGGCCTGATGGTGGAGCTTACTTCGGCATTCCACTTCACAACTTCTTTGGCTGGTTCTTTGAAACCCTCCTGTTCTTACTTATTGTGCAAGGGCTGCTCAACCGACGCTCAGCTTTAGAAAAGATCAGCAGCCCCAAGCCAAAGCATTTCTACCTCCAAGGCGTGCTGCTTTATGGAACATTCCCCTTTGCTATTGCATTGATTCCCGTAATCCAGATGTCAAGCCTGACCGGGCAAGCAGAAACCATTGCTCATGCCATGGTCAGTATCGCCTTATTCGCCATCGTGCCACTGTGGTGTGCAGCACTGCTGGCAATGAAAAGTAGCTTCAAGAACTAGTTCTCAAACAAAAAGACCACCTAGCGAGAGGTGGTCTTAATGTTTGTGCACCCCCCGGGACTTGAACCCGGAACCCACTGATTAAGAGTCAGTTGCTCTGCCAATTGAGCTAGAGGTGCAGATGATTCGAAATTGTGTTCCGAACCGAAAAATAACACTATCACTTCGACCAATCACGGTCGAATTTGAAGCCGTGAAGCTTATTTGATGGGAGCAGCTAGCCTCTTAGCCCTGCGCGAAGAGATCACTTGAGTGGTCACAACAAGAGCAATGGCTAGGAAAAACACCGCTGAGGCAATCACGTTTGCTTGGGCTGGAATTCCCCTGGAAGCAGTGATGTAAACATACTTCGGGAAGGTATCAACACTTCCTGCGGTGAAGTAAGTGATGATGAAGTCATCAAAACTCAACGCGAAGGACAGAAGTGCGGCGGCCATGATGCCTGGAAGGAGCAACGGGAAGGTAATTCTCCAGAAGACGGCAGAGGGTGAACCATAAAGGTCACGTCCTGCTTCTTCTAACGCCGGGTCCAAGCTGGCAACACGTGCTTTGACGGTCACCACAACAAAGCTCAGACAGAAGAGGGTGTGAGCCAAGATGATTGTTCCGAGACCCTTCTCAGCTCCAAATGAGAGGAACTGAGCAGCAAGACCAGCACCCATGACGATTTCTGGGGTGGCCATGGGTAGGAACAACAAGAGGCTTGTGCTGGAACGGAACCTAAAGCGGTAGCGCACCAGGGCAATAGCCATGGCAGTTCCCAGCGCGGTGGCAAAGACCGTCGCGGTGATACCAACAATGATCGAATTCACAAAGGATTCACACACACCTTGGGCAACACAGACCGATGTCCAGTTATCGAAGGTGAAACCGCGCCAAACGATGTTGGACTTGACGGAGTCGTTGAAGGAAAAGACAAACGTATACGCAATGGGGATGAGAAGGAATGTCAGCGCAATAACCACATATGTGGGAAGCAGCCACTTACCTAAGGAGAATTTATTCATTAGAGCAAATCCTCCGTTCCGCTTCGCTTGACGTAGATGGAAACAAAAATCAGAATCAGACCCATCAGCAAGATTGAAAGTGCTGCTGCAGCAGGGTAGTCATTCAAGATCAAGAAGTTTGACTGAATGGCATTACCAACCATCTGGGTTCCCGGACCACCTAAGAACTCGGCCGAGGCGTTAATAAAGTCACCAGAGGCGGGAATAAAGGTCAGGAGAACACCAGAGACCACACCGGGAAGGGACAGAGGAACTGTAATCTTCCAGAAACTCACTGCGGGCTTGGCATAGAGGTCAGAGCCCGCCTCCAACAAACGCAGATCCAAGCGCTCAAGGCTTGTGTAGATAGGCAAAATCATAAAGGGCAAGAAGTTATAGGTCAGACCAAAAATAACGGCGAAGTCTGAGCCTTGGAACTGCGCATCTGGTCCAATGAGAGAAATGGACTTGAGGAACGTCATTGTAGGGCTGTCATCGCTGAAGATTTGCTTCCATGCCAGCGTACGCAGCAAGAAGCTAATAAAGAAGGGAGCAATGACCAAAATCAGCGCAAGGGCTTGAATAACGGGCCAATTACGTGCAGTAACACCGATGAAGTAGGCGATGGGATACCCAATAATCAACGCGGCAATCGTGGCGGTAACGGCATAGAAGAACGAGCGAATAAAGTGCCCGCCGTATTCCTGAATGACCGTCACATAGTTTTGCCACTGGAAGGCATAAATGTAGTCACCAATGTCCCCGAAAATATCGGGGGCTTGCAGCGAGGTAATAATCAGTGAGATAAAAGGCGTCAGGAAGAACAGTCCCAGATATGCCAGACCTGGGGCAAGCAAAATCAGTGCAAGTTTCCCCGTCTTTTTCGGCGGGGCATCAACCGCTTTCGTGGTGTTTGCAAAGGCTGTAAAAGCCATTACTTGGCTCCCGCAGCTTGCGTCGCAATCGATGTCGTGGATTCATCAGAATCAAATTTGCCAGAGTCTTCTGGGGTGTCTTCAATAACGAAGCTGCGATCAATGGGCCATGAGACAGAAACAGTTGCGCCTGTGTGCACAACGGGTCCAAAGTCCATGTTTTGAGCGAAAACGATAACTCGTCCCACACCATCAAACTCAATGATGTACTGCGTGCTCACACCCGAGAATGACACATCAACAACGCGTCCGTTGTTCAGAACGTTTGTCGTGGAATTCGCTGACACCTTGTCGGTGTGCAACGTCATTTTCTCAGGGCGAATACCGACAGTAATGGTTCCTTCGGTCTTTGCTGCCCTGTTCAATGGAACAGTGACCTTATTGCCAGCAATGTCAATGCTGACACTGGTAGAAGTCTTTCCTACAGCGGTCCCTGTAAAAAGGTTGGACTGTCCTAAGAAGTTGGCAACAAAGGCGGTACGAGGAAGCTCATACAGCTCCTCAGGAGCACCCATTTGTTCAATGCGACCTTTGTTCATGACCGCAACAGTGTCCGCCATCGTCATGGCCTCTTCTTGGTCGTGGGTTACGTGTAAGAAGGTCAATCCCACTTCGGTCTGAATGGCTTTGAGCTCGAGTTGCATCTGACGACGCAGCTTCAAGTCCAACGCACCCAATGGCTCATCTAAGAGGAGCAATGCAGGGCGGTTCACAATGGCGCGTGCGAGCGCAACACGTTGCTGCTGACCACCGGAGAGCTGAGAGGGCTTCCTGTTCGCTACGTGATCGAGCTCCACGAGTCGTAAAGCCTCATGGGCTTTGCCGAGTGGATCCTCGATTCTTCTGCGACGAAGACCAAAAGCAACGTTTTCCAGAATGGTCATGTGAGGGAATAACGCATAGCTTTGGAAAACGGTGTTTACCGGACGCTGATAGGTCTTGGTGTCGGTAACGTCTTTGCCACCGATCAAGATTCGACCAGCTGTTGGTTCTTCCAGCCCTGCAACGAGCCTCAGGGTTGTGGTTTTACCACATCCACTGGGTCCCAGCAGAGCGAAAAAGGAACCTGCGGGAATGAGGAGGTCTAACTCCTCAATCGCCGTAAAACCCGGGAATCGCTTCTGGATGCCGACGAGTTCTAAATCAGCGCCTCGTTCAGCGAAGGTTCCCGACGCCATTAACCGGCCTGGACCTTTTCGAAGGCCTTTGCATATGCTGCATCTTCTTCAACGGTCAACTGACGGAATGGCTTAGCAAGCTTGAGTGTCGCGTCGGTGGGGAAGATGAGTTCGCTTTCGGCAAGAGCTGGGTCGATGTTCATCATGGCCTCTTGTGCACCGACAACAGGAGTGATGTAGTTCACATATGCGGCAACCTGTGCTGCGACCTCAGGGTCGTAGTAGTAGTTGATGAGGTCTTGTGCGTTCTGCTTGTGAGGAGAACCCATAGGAATCATGAAGTTATCTGACCAGAGGTATCCACCGTCAGATGGAAGACCAAAGCCGTAGGTGTCATCTGCTCCAGATTCGGTGTTCATGATGAAGATGTCACCAGACCACACCACCGCTGCAACAACGTCACCTGAGGCAAAATACTCAGAGTATTCGTTACCAGTGAAAGCACGGACCTGGCCGTCTTTAACCTGCTTCTCAACAACTTCGAGAGCTGCGTCGAATTCGTCTTGACCCCAGTCGCCTGAGATGTCGACGCCCTGGCTGGCCATGACCAAGCTCATGGTGTCATTCCACTGGCTCATAAGCGTGATCTTGCCCTTGAGAGCGGGGTCCCATAGTTCTTCTAAAGAGGTGAGGCCGCCGGGGAAGTCCTTAGAGCTCCAGCCCAAACCAGTCATTCCTGACTGGTATGGCAAGGAGTACAAACGACCTGGATCGTAAGTAATGTCTGCGAGCGCAGGGTTGAGGTTTGCGACCACGTTCGGCATATCAGCGGTGCCAATTTCTTGCATAACACCACGGCGCACCATACGTGCAGCAAAGTAGTCAGTCAGGGTAACCAAGTCATACCCAATGTCTTGTCCCAGAAGAAGTTGGTCCTTAACAACGGCGTAGAAGTCTTCGTTGGAAGGAATAGCTTCTTCGTAAATCACTTCGATACCGGTCTGGGTGGTGAAGTTCACGATAGAGGGAAGTTCACCTGTTTCTTCATCTGCATCGATGTAAAGAGGCCAGTTTGCCCAGCGCACAACCTTTTCGCTTTCCGAAAGGTCCTCAGCTGGTACGAGGGGGGCATCGCTTCCGGATGCACATGCGGCCAAACCGGTTGCCACAGCACCTGCACCGGCTCCCGCAAGGAGTGTGCGTCGTGTGATCTTGGAGGTCATAGCGTGCTGAATGAGCGCGCGAACTCGTGGGTCTTCTGGAAGTGGACGTTCGGTCATGTGCTTCTCCTTGACGTGTTCCCTGCGGCTTCGTCGCCGTTTTATTTCAATAGAACGATACTGGCATAAAAACCTGTGAGTTTGCACACCCAATGGACAAATCAACATCAAGATTCACAAAATTTTGCGGATTCCGTACAAATATTCCTAAAAAACTTTCGATTTCGTTGTACTGGGCACTATCGTAATGACGGTGCCGTTTTTCCATATGCGGCAATTCTCTAGGAGTGTCATGAAGATCGCAGTACCCACAGAAATCAAAAACAATGAATTTCGTGTAGCTATCACCCCCTCAGGTGTGCACGACCTCGTCACCAACGGTCACGAGGTGCTCGTTCAATCTGGGGCTGGCAACGGATCTTCCATCTCTGACGAGGCCTACAAAACTGCGGGAGCCAAAATTTTGGCCACCGCAGAAGAAATCTGGGCGTCTGCAGACGTTCTGCTGAAAGTCAAAGAGCCTATCGAAAGCGAATACGGCTACTTCCGCGAAGGCCTCGTTCTCTTCACCTATCTCCACCTCGCTGCAGAACCCGAGTTGACCAAAGCTTTAGTGGACGCCAAAGTCACGGCAATTGCCTACGAAACCGTTCAGCTTCCCACTCGTGCACTTCCCCTCCTTGCTCCAATGAGTGAGGTTGCTGGTCGTCTTGCACCAATCTTGGGTGCAAACGTCATGCTTAAGCCCAATGGCGGTCCTGGTCTTCTTGTTCCTGGTGTTCCCGGAACTCACCCCGCAAACGTTGTTGTGTTAGGTGGCGGTGTTGCCGGAACGAACGCCGTACAAGTTGCTGCCGGTATGGGTGCTCAGGTGACCGTGTTGGACACCAACTTGTTTAGATTGCGTGAACTCGATGCTCTCTATGACGGCCGCATCAAGACCATTGCGTCAAACTCTTTCGAAATTGAAAAAGCATGTCTTGAAGCTGACATGGTTATAGGGTCTGTGTTGATTCCTGGAGCTAAGGCTCCCAAGTTGGTCAGCAACGATCTAGTCAAGCGGATGAAACCAGGCAGCGTGCTTGTTGATATTGCTGTTGACCAGGGTGGATGTTTTGCAGACACCCACCCCACCACACACGCTGACCCCACCTTCCCCGTTCACAACTCTTTGTTCTACTGTGTTGCGAACATGCCCGGTGCTGTTCCTCACACTTCAACTTACGCATTGACCAATGCCACACTCCCCTACTTGCGCTCCATTGCAAACAATGGATGGCATGCAGCGTTGAAGTCTGATCCAGCATTGCGTTTGGGTCTAAACACTCACGAAGGCCACGTCACCAACGGTCCTGTTGCAGAAGCTGTCGGCATGAAAGCTGTCGACTTAGATTCTCTCTTCGCCTAAAGCGTTGCACGGCTGATCTTTCCTTCTGGAGAGATCAGCACAACGCTGCCTTGCGCGGTGAAGGGCACTGGCTGTGATGACAGTTGCAACGGTCTGAGCTGCGAGGGCGTGTAGCCATCAATAATGATGGTTGCGTATTCGCGGAGCTGCTTCAGGAGCGAATATTCCTGGGACCACTGAAACATATCTGCAACCCATAGGCCTGGGCCCAGAATCTGTAGCTGCCTGGATACTTGATGACATGGCAACGCCATGCGCGAACTGACCCGTTGAATAAAGTGCTGTGGCCGCGCAGAGATCACCACGTAGTGGTGTGAGGTGTCCCAGATAATCTCTGAAGTCGTGGCAGGAGGTGTGTGCATCACCGAATCTGTCCAGGCAAGTTGAACGACCCTTCCTGAGATTTCTGCCAGCCCTGGCTGCTCCGCAGAGGACAGTCTGATGGTGAGAGTCCATTGTTGAGAAAGTTTGCTCAGTCCACGGGCATGTTCGTCAGAGGTGATGGCCACGAAAAAGCCCTGTGAACGCAGCGAGTGCAGCCAGCGTGCAGATATGTTCACAATCTCTTCAGAGTATTCAGGCCCAAGCTCGTCGAGAAGAACATGCCAGTTATCGATAACGCACGAACCAAGGGCATTCACGCCGGTGATGTGATCCCACAGCTGCTCAGCAGTAGTAATTAGTACTGCTCCTGTTTGTCGTGCCAACAACCGCGCCCCTGTTGTTTTTCCCGAGTGCGCTCCCCCGGTGACAAGTACAGCAGCACCGACAGAAATATTGAAGGTTTGCCATGATTGCATCTGCTCTTCTGGCAGATCAGCCAGCCCTAGCAAGATGTGACCAGGTGGTGGGGATCCTGCAGTATCTAGGTCGATTCGCGTGGGAAGAGGTTCACACCACGGAGTCCGTGCTGACCAATTCTCAAGAATGTGGGGTTGCCACACACCAGAGAGCTGATTGAGAAGCTCTGGTGTTACCCGCGTGGCGTGACAGAGCTGCGGCGGTGAACTCGGAGTTGCAATCAGTGCCAGACCGACCTGCTGAGGAACGAGGGATGGGTCAACATGTCCGACAACACTGACCATTTCGTGCTGTTCGGCTACGGGGAAACATATTCTGATTGTGCAGTTTGCCACGATGGCATCTGCGACCGAGCCTCCGAGACGTTGTGTGGCCACAATCACATGGATTCCGAGTGCCCTCCCCCGAGCAACAATGTCTGTCAGAACGTGTGCCAGTTCTGGCTCGGCGGCAATGAGCGCCCGGTACTCATCAATCACCACCACCAATCGCGCAAGCTCGATAGCAGGATCTAGTTCAGCGATCGAGGAAACGTGTGCTGTAGCAAGCATGCGTTCCCGGTATCTCATTTCTGCCGAGAGGGAGGCAACAATTCGGGTCGCGTTGGTATGATCGAGATCGGTTGCCATCCCAACAAGGTGAGGAATACCAGCGAATGAGGAAAAACCTAAACCACCTTTGTAGTCCACAACCACAATGTTGAGTGAATCGGGCGTGTAACTGGCACACAGTGC
>JBIIGO010000125.1:0-2558 GCA_044236405.1 Aurantimicrobium sp. | reverse complement strand
CCGCTGACAGCGATGGAGTCACCCCGCTTAACATTTTTTAACACCTCGTCACCGTGAACGGTGACTTTGATGGCGTCAGGCAGCTTCTCAATGGCTGAGATGCGCCCTTGTTCTTCAATGAGACCGGTAAACATTAGTGGTCCTCCTGTGTTTGAGGGTGCGCGGTGATAAAGAGATCAGCACCACAGTGCTCCACGCTGTCAATACGCAGAGTGAGACGTTCAGATAACGTCGAGATCCCCATATCACCGACAGCGGTAAAAGGCCCGCCCAATAGTGTGGGTGCCTGAAAAATAAAGTAACGATCAACAAGACCTGCAGCGATGAAAGCTGAAATGAGGGTGGGGCCACCTTCCACATAAACAGACCGAATACCGCGCTCATAGAGGTCTGCGAGAACTGCGGAGAGATCATGGGTCGTGTTCAGCAGCGGGGTGTGAGGATGGAGGTAGACCTGCGCGCTCTCAGGAAGCTCTCGTGTGCCAATCACCACGGGTATGGGCTGATCAGCATAAAGCTCGCCAGAGGGCCTGCGGGCCGTCAGCGAAGGGTTATCTGCAATAACGGTGCCCGTTCCCACAACAATGGCATCTGCCTTGCTGCGTTGGAGGTGCACTTTTTCTAACGAGGCAGAGCTGGTAATCCACTGACTCGTGCCATCTGCAGCGGCAACACGTCCGTCGAGGCTCGACGCCCACTTCACAGTCACATGGGGACGGTGTAGACGAGCAGCGGTCATCCACTCTTCTAAAAAGACATTGACTTCATTTTCGAGAACGCCAGGGATGACCGTAATGCCTGCATCAGCCAGTCGTTTCGCACCACCAGAGGAGGCATGACCAGGGTCTGTCGCGGCAAAGACCACGGTAGCCACACCAGCATCTATCAGCGCCTGAGCACAAGGCCCCGTCTTTCCCGTGTGATTACAGGGCTCTAATGTCACCACGAACGTAGATCCGGCTGCTTGATCAGCCGTGATCTTGCTCAAGGCGTCAATTTCGGCATGGGGTGTTCCTGAGCCTTGGTGCCACCCTTCAGCAATAATCTCGCCAGAAGCATCCAGGACAACACAGCCCACATGCGGGTTAATGTCATGAGCAGGGCCACGAGCGGCCAGTTCGATGGCACGACGCATGACCGCGTCATACGCGGGCGTTTCTGCTGTGCTGTTCATCTACCGGATTCTCTCGTTGTGGAGTCAACTTCGGGTAGACGGGTGCCATGACAGCATCCGAACGTGGGCAGGTAAAACTAATACCAACCCCGCGCGTTCTCCCATCCGGACTTTAACCGTCGGTTTCGGAATTTCACCGAATCAACCTGATTCTCCTATCGGTTGATAGTCAAACCAGGGTCGCGGACTTTCACCGCCGGCTCAGATTTTCACTGACCCCGAAGCGCGTTGCTCTATATAACAGTCTAGAGCAGTTCGTTATTCCTCTGGGTGAAAATTAGCTGTGAGTGCGAGGAAGTAAGCCAATAGCGTCGTAGACCGTGGCCAAGGTCGCATCGGCAACAATAGAGGCTTTATCTGCCCCAGCAGCCAATATTCGGTCAAGTTCAGCAGGATCAGCCAACAGTTCGTGGGTTCTTTCCCGAATGGGGGTAAAACTGGCGGTGACTTGCTCAGCTAAATCCTTTTTGAGGGTCCCATATCCTTCACCGGCATACTCATCAACAAGTGCATCGACGGATTTGCCCGAGAGAACCGAGAAAATTGTCAACAGGTTTGCCACCCCGGGTTTAGCATCCCGGTCAAAGCGAATCTCGCCATCATCGTCAGTGACAGCACGCATAATCTTCTTTGCCGTAACTGCAGGATCATCCATAATCTTGAGCAGTCCTGCTTCGGTCTCTGCAGATTTCGACATTTTTGCTGTCGGATTCTGTAGATCAAAGATCTTCGCTGTTTCTTTCAGGATGTAAGGCTCAGGGATGGTGAAGGTGTCTCCAAAACGTGAGTTAAACCTGGCAGCAAGATCACGGGTGAGCTCTAAGTGTTGTCGTTGGTCTTCACCCACAGGAACAACATTCGCTTGGTAGGCCAAAATGTCTGCCGCCATCAAAATTGGATACGTAAATAGTCCAACAGAGGATGAGTCAGCACCCTGCTTGGCTGATTTGTCCTTGAACTGGGTCATCCGGCTGGCTTCCCCAAAACCAGTGATGGTGTTGAGCACCCAGGCGATTTGAGTGTGTGCCTGAACATGAGACTGGATGAACAAGGTTGATTGAGAGGTGTCAATCCCAGCAGCAATGTATTGAGCTGCCGTGGAACGAGTGCGCTCGCGCAACTCAGCTGGGTCTTGAGGCACTGTAATGGCGTGTAAGTCGACGACACAGTAGTAAGCCGTGAACTCTTCTTGCATGGTCACCCAGTTACTCAGGGCACCAATGTAGTTACCCAGGTGCAGTGAATCACTCGAGGGTTGCATCCCGGAGAGAATGACAGGTTTACTCATGAGTAGTCGGTGTCCTTAGAGTGCGTAATCCACGACAACCGGAGTGTGGTCACTCCAGCGTTGGTCATAGCTAGGGGCTCGGTCAACAGTGTAGTT
>JBIIGO010000100.1:0-3722 GCA_044236405.1 Aurantimicrobium sp. | reverse complement strand
GGGTGTTGCAAGTTGGTAGTCAATGCGCCATCCAGCGTCATTATCGAAGGCTTGGCCGCGCCACGACCACCATGTGTAGGGTCCGGGGATATCGCCCACGGCTTCACGCCCCACATCGACCCATCCCAGACCTGTGCCAGTAGATCCATCAGGTCCTGTCACAGCTTCTCCTGCTGGCCCCATAAATCGGTCAAAGTAGGCACGTTCTTCGGGTAAGAACCCGGCACGCTTGACGTTGCCTTTCCAGTTCTTGATATCAAGCTCGGTGTGACCAACATTCAAATCTCCGACCACAAGGGCGTAGTCAGAATGAGCAGCTAACTCAGGCAATCTCTGGGTCATTGCATCAAGAAACTTATACTTTTCCACCTGTTTAGGAGTATCAACTTCACCAGAGTGAACGTAGGTACTCACGACAGTGACGACCTTACCGTTGACGAGATAATCTGCCTCTAGCCAGCGACCTGCAGTATCAAAATCATCTGCGCCTAAGCTCACTCGGTGAATCTCGGCGTGAGATCTACTCACAAGTGCAACTCCCGCACGACCTTTTGCGCTGGCGGCATCATGCAAGATATTCCAATCGGGGCCAAAGAGATCCTCGAGGTCTTGGGTGGAAGCTCGCACCTCCTGCAACGCAAGAATGTCTATACCGCGGCCCTCAAGCCACTGGTCCATTCCTTTACGAAATGCGGCGCGAACACCATTGACGTTGACCGTGGCGATGCGTAAAGACATGGCTTTAGTCTACTGAAGCAGTGCGGTTCTTCTTGGGTCGCTTACTGAGCCAGGATAGATCTTTGGCCTTAATATTCTTATCTCGAAGGCCGATCTCAATCCACGCAACCGTAATGAGAAAAATCCTCGAAGCTAAGTTGAAGTAAATCAACAGCCCTAATCCCACCGCAGCCGACACCAGCAAGGGGTTTGACTCAGGTCGATGCAAAAGGAGAGAGGCAAAAAACTTCAGGAGGCCTAAGGCTACTGCTCCATAAAGGGAAGCGCGCAGGAGAACCCCCCATGGAATGCTCACAGCGCTAATGACCAAAATCATGGCAGCAATGATGGCGGCATCAACGATGGTGAGTAAGAAAAGACCGCTGATCTGAGCACCTTGAAGGGCCAGGGGTGAGAGATTTGATATTCCGAACAACTTCAAGATTTGATCTGCCCACTGTGTCAAAGCAACACTGCCTACTGCCGTGAGAAGAACCAAAAATCCGTACGTGAGCGCGATAAGTAAGTCATAGATTTTAATCAAGACAATGTTGATTTTAGGAAGGGTCAAGCCAAACATTTTCCGTATCGCAATTCTGCTGTAGTGCAGCCAATTGATGGCGGTATACATCACCACAACAATGGCTAACCCACCTGTCCAGCCGAGCGTGGAGATACTCGCAATTGCTGAGGGGTCTATCGGGCCTCCTTTAACAATCAGCCCAGGTATTTGCGAGTTAATAAAATCAATGACGGTTTGTTGAATTTCAGGATGCCCATTGAGGAATATGCCAGTAATACTAAAGCCCACCCACACAGCGGCAAAGACCGCAAACAAGGCTTCAAAAGACATGCCGGCAGCCAAAACATTTCCACCGGCGTCGTTATAGGTGCGACCCACCCGAACGGGTTTCGACTTTTTTAGCCAAGCAATGAATGAGCGCACGGCTTCAGCCTACAAAAAGATACGGGGTCTTATTCCCCGCTGTGGAGGAAAAAGACCCCGTGAATCCTTGTGATGCTTAGGGGCGGCCCTTCAAAATTGCCTGCTTCACATCAGAAATCGCCTGGGTCACCTGAATGCCACGAGGACAGGCGTCGGTGCAGTTGAAAGTCGTGCGGCAGCGCCACACACCCTCTTTGTCATTGAGAATGTCCAAACGCACTTCTGCAGCATCATCACGTGAATCAAAGATGAAGCGGTGAGCGTTCACAATCGCAGCGGGACCAAAGTACTGTCCGTCTGTCCAGAACACGGGGCAACTGGTTGTACATGCTGCACACAAGATGCACTTGGTGGTGTCATCAAAGCGTTCACGGTCTTCGATGCTTTGACGACGCTCTTTGCCTTTTTTGGGGTCAGAGCTGGAAATCAAGAAGGGTTTTACTTCGCGATACGCCGCAAAGAAAGGCTCCATGTCTACGATGAGGTCTTTTTCCAAAGGCAAACCTTTGATGGCTTCAACATAGATGGGCTCGGTGATGTCCAAGTCTTTCACCAGTGTCTTACAGGCCAAACGGTTACGACCGTTAATACGCATGGCATCTGACCCACAAATACCGTGGGCACACGAGCGACGGAAAGATAAAGACCCGTCCTGGTCCCACTTGATCTTGTGAAGTGCATCAAGAATACGGTCGGTGGAGTACACCTCAACATCGAAGGATTCCCAACGAGCCTCTTCGTCGATTTCGGGAAGGAAGCGACGAATGATCAGCGTGATAGTGAAGGACTGCACCTCGGGAACAGCAATTTCAGTAGCAACAGCAGTAGCCATGATTAGTACTTCCTTTCCATGGGCTGATAGTTGGTAATGACAACAGGTTTCCAATCAATCGTGATGTGGTCACCAGCTTTGGTTCCCTTGGCATCTCCCTTGAGATAAGCCATGGTGTGCTTCATAAACTTCTTATCGTTACGGTCTGGGAAGTCATCGCGCATGTGACCACCGCGACTTTCCTTACGGTTACGAGCGGAGTAGACAACCACTTCAGCAAGATCAAGTAGGAAGCCCAACTCGACTGCTTCGAGAAGGTCAGTGTTGTAGCGCTTGCCCTTGTCGTGAATAGAGATGTGCTTGTACTTCTCACGCAATTCACTAATGGTCTGTGTCACCGACTTAAGCGAATCTTCGGTGCGGAACACCTGTGCATTCAAGTCCATCTGTTCTTGAAGTTCTTTACGAAGAACGGGAACACGCTCGGTACCTGAAGCGTTACGGATGTTTTCAATCATGTCGCGCACAGGACCTGCAGGGTCTTTAGGACGTGGAACAAACTTTGCCTTCTTGGCGTATTCAACCGCATACTTACCAGCACGCTTACCGAAGACGTTGATATCCAACAGTGAGTTTGTTCCTAGACGGTTCGATCCGTGAACAGACACACACGCACATTCACCAGCGGCATAAAGCCCTGGAATGACGGTGTCGTTGTCTGAGAGAACCTCAGCCTTAATGTTGGTGGGAATACCACCCATGGCATAGTGCGCCGTTGGCATTACAGGCACAGGCTCAACAACAGGATCAATACCAAGGTAGGTCCGAGCAAACTCGGTAATGTCAGGAAGTTTGGTTTCGAGAACTTCAGCACCCAAGTGTGTACAGTCCAGAAGGACGTAGTCCTTGTTGGGTCCTGCACCGCGACCTTCAGCAACTTCTTGCACCATGCAGCGAGAAATAATGTCACGTGGAGCAAGATCCTTGATGGTGGGAGCGTAACGTTCCATAAAGCGCTCGCCGGAGGCGTTACGCAAGATAGCACCTTCACCACGTGCACCCTCAGTCAGAAGAATTCCCAGACCAGCTAAACCGGTGGGGTGGAACTGGAAGAACTCCATATCTTCCAAAGGAATACCTTTACGCCAGATAATTCCCACACCGTCACCGGTGAGAGTGTGGGCGTTGGAGGTTGTCTTGTAGATCTTTCCAAAACCACCGGTCGCAAACACAATGGATTTTGCTTGGAAGACGTGCAAGTCACCGGTTGCCAATTCGTAGGCGACA
>JBIIGO010000068.1:0-6303 GCA_044236405.1 Aurantimicrobium sp. | reverse complement strand
TGACCAAAGGAAGTGGTCTATTAATTTCTGGCTGAAGATCAGCCATGATTTTCTCTGCAGAAACCCTGGCTGCACCTTCAACCACAATGGTGCGAAGGGCCAGTAAGGGCGAGAAGACGCCAATAGCAACAAATAACATCACGGCAGCGAGAGAACCGGCAATGCTTGCCCAGATGATGCGCCTGCGGCGCAAATGAGCGGTGAAACGACGAACTTCATCACGCTCGAAAGCTTTACGAGCTTTGACAGCTTCCTTCAGTTTCCTCTTAGCCTCTTCAGCTTCAGCGTTTTTGGCCATCACTTTGCGAGAGGTCGTATTCCTCGGCGCTTTAGCGCGAGAGCGCTCTGGCTTCTGTGGACGTGGTGAGCGTTGAGCTTCCTGCTTCTGAGAAGAAGTCGGCGACGGACGGCTCGGTGGTGGTTGCCCTCCAGGCGTGTTTGGTCTACGCATACCCGAAACTACTTACTCTCGAGCGCAGAAAGAATCTGAGGAATCATCCGGTAGACGTCTCCACACCCCAAGGTAATGACAATGTCTCCAGATTGGCTTATCGCGGCGATGTGATCGGCGGCCTGCTGCCAATCAGAGATAAAAGCAACTCGTGACGAGTCCGTAAACTTCTCAGAAACCAGTTCCCCAGTGACACCGTCAACCGGGTCTTCACGAGCGCCATACACATCTAACACCACAGTGAGGTCGGCATCACGCTCTAAGGTGAGCGCAAATTCACCACAAAATTGAGCGGTGCGACTGTAGAGGTGGGGCTGATGAACAGCAATAATTCGCCCGTCACCCACGACAGTTCGAGCTGCCGTCAAAACGGCTTCAACCTCGCTGTGATGGTGCGCATAATCGTCATACACGCTGACATTGTCGACAACTCCGTGAAGCTCGAATCTGCGTTGCGTTCCCGCAAATGCGCTCACTGCCTGAAGAGAACTCTGAGGATCCAAGCCGATACCCACCAACACGGCAAAAGCACCTGCGGCATTGAGCGCATTGTGAATGCCGGGGACTTTCAAGGTTGTGGAATATTCGTTCCCCAGGTATTTCACGCTGAAGGTTACACCTTCTAGAGAGTCGGTTGAGATGGAACTTACCCACACATCTGCTGAGGGTGATTGACCGAACGTCAGCACTCGGGGCCCATGGATGTGTTCCGCGATACGGATCGCCCCTGGATCATCTGAGGAGATAACCACAAGTTCGTCAGTAGCATTTGCGAAATCAATAAATGCCTGGTCAAAAGCGTCGTAGGAGCCGTAATGGTCGAGGTGATCGGCATCAACATTGGTAATCAGTGAGATGTCTGTGTCATATAACAAGAAAGAGCCATCTGACTCGTCGGCCTCGACGACAAAAAGTTCTCCTTGGCCATATTCAGCACTGAGTCCATAGGCCTGAACAACACCGCCGTTGACAAAACTGGGGTCTTCGCCCAATTCCCTCAACGCCGTGACAATCATTCCCGTGGACGTTGTTTTACCATGTGCACCAGCAACAGAGACCAATCGTTGCCCTCTGGTCAGCCACTCCAGCGCAACGGAGCGATGCAGAACTGGTAATCCCTTCTTCAATGCAAAAACATATTCTGGGTTGTCTTCCCATAACGCGCCCGTGACAATAAGCGTGTTGGCATCGCCCACATTTTTCGCATCGTGGCCAATAGTGATGGTGCACCCCAGCTGGCGAAGTGCCTCAATATTTGAGGAGTCACGAGAATCCGACCCGGTAACGGTTATCCCCTGAGCTCTGAGCAATCGAGCTATACCGCTCATGCCAGATCCACCAATACCCACCATGTGAACAACACCTAATTCCTGCGGTGCTTTGACAGAATAATCAGGCTTGATCACAACAGACTCTCTTTTGGGGTGGACAGCGAGGTATCCCTCTCTTTACGTTATAACGCACAGTGCTGTGTCTACGCTGACGACAACGCTGCATCAATCAGATTGACCATTCGGGATGTGCCGTCCACAATTCCTACAGAATGGGCCTTCTGGCCCATTTCGACAAGTTTTTGTTCATCTCGAAGAAGGGGAACGAGCTCTCGGGATATCCACTGCGAACTAAAATCTTTATCGAGAACCATGACTCCCCCGCCGGCCTTGACTACAGAGGCAGCATTGAACCGCTGCTCACCGTTTCCCACGGGGTAGGGAACATAAACGGCAGGTATACCTAATGCGCATAGCTCTGACACCGTCGCTGAACCTGCACGAGAAATAACCACAGTTGCAGCCGCAAGTGCTGCATCCATGTGTGAGCAATATTCCACGGGGACATACCCATCCATCTCAGGCTGCAGATCGGCCTTATTCTGGCCGGTGATGTGTAATACCTGGTACCCCTGAGCGATAAGGTCTGCTGTACTTTGGGCAATCACGGTATTGATAGAGCGTGCACCTTGCGACCCACTGGTGACCATAATGACCGGCTTTTGTGGATCCAATCCGAAAAACGTTCGTGAAGACGCTCTCCGTTGTGCAATTTTAAGCTCTTGTATTTCTTGCCGCAAGGGCGTTCCCACCGTGCGAGCATGCGGCAATGGCGTGCCGGGAAAGGTGACCCCCACAAAAGAGGTATGACGAGCGCCCCACCTATTTGCTAACCCAGGTTTCGCGTTTGCTTCGTGGATGACATATGGAATACCCGCGTCACGAGCCGCCTGATACGCCGGAGCAGAGGCGTAGCCACCTACTCCAATAACTACATCAACCTCGCGTGTACGAATAATGTCCTTAATGCGCTCAACGGCCTTGGGCCACCCTGAGATAAATCGAGGTCCTGCTGAGAACAGATTCTTTAGCCGAGGAAAAGGAATGCGCGGGATTGTGATGAGTTCATACCCACGTTCAGGAACCAAACTGTACTCGAGCCCCTCTGAGGTTCCCACGCAGACAATCTTGGCATCGGGTTCTCGGCCGCGAAGAGCATCTGCGATTGCCAGCATGGGATTGACGTGTCCAGCTGTTCCGCCACCGGCCAACAAGTACGAGGTCACCGTTTTTTCCCTAACTGTTTCTTGACGGGAGGTTCATCTTTGGTAAATGACAGAACCACACCGATGGCCAGTAAGGTCATAATCAGCGCCGAGTTTCCAGAACTCAAGAGCGGTAATGGGACGCCCAATACGGGAAGCACTCCAATCACAACACCAATATTGATAAAGGCTTGCCCCACAATCCACACCATAATTCCGCCGGTGATAATCCGGACAAGCGGCTCTCGTGCTGCTCGAATAATGCGCGTAAAAGCAACCGCCATTAACACAAACATCACGATGACAACTAAACCGCCAATAAGACCTAACTCTTCGCCAATAATGGCGAAAATATAGTCGTTATCAGCCGCGGGGAGCCAGGACCATTTGGCTTTGGACTGCCCCAGTCCCACGCCAAATACACCTCCATTGGCCAGAGCCCATTTTCCGTGGAGGGGCTGCCAACACGCATTGGTGTAGTCAGTGCAGTTTTCATTGAGGAACGACATGATGCGAGCAACACGGTTAGGACTAACCATCGCCAAGAGTAAAGCACCGAAGGCGCCCACAATAACCGGAATGGAAATAACTCCAATACCCAGACCGGCAAAGACCAAACAGCCAATAATGATTCCGAAGATAACGATTGCCGTCCCCAGGTCCTGTCCTAACAACACGGCACCTAGAGCGAAGTAGACAGGGAAAATACCCAAAAGCACACGGGGATTGTTATACCCCAGTCGGTTGATGATGGCGGGAAGATTGACGCCCAACCACACCGCAATGGTCAGCTTGATCATCTCAGAGGGCTGGAACACAATCCCCAGGTCGAGCCAGTTTCTGTTACCACCGGATTCAACACCCAGTGGGGTGAACACCAGTAGCTGCAACCCAATGGTGAAATACAAGGCAAATGTTGCCCATTTGCGATAAAAAATCAACGGAAAACGACTGATCCACAGCATCAAGGGAATAGCAATGATGGCTGAGCCTGCTTGCTTGAAGAAGCCGACAAAGAATCCCCCCTCTTTCAAGAATGAGTCCACGGCACTGGCTGAAAGAACCATGATTAGGCCAATCAAGACCAAAAAGAGAGTGACCCCGGCGAGGAAGTAAAAGTTGGGTGATTCTGCTGCAAAAGCTTTGCCGAGTCGGAAACGAGTAGCAAAGCCAGAAGAGTTCTGTGCTGACGGCGCAGCCGGCCTCACGGCCGCCGAGGCTGGTCTGCGGGAGGGAGGAGGATTAGATCGTGTCCGAGGCGGAGTCGCCATCCGCCTCACCTCCATATGTCTGTTTCACAGCTTGAGCAAAGAGCCTGCCGCGTTCTGCATAGTCAATAAATTGATCCATCGATGCCGCCGCCGGGGCTAACAAAACAGTGTCACCACCCTTTGCCAGTTCGGAAGCTGCCTTGACAGCATCAACCATGACATCACTAGTTTCTGTCGGGATAACCTCCACAAGCTTCACCTGTGGCGCGTGTCGCTGGAATGAGGAGAGGACACTTTCACGCTCGAGCCCAATAATGACAGCGGCACGAACCCGATCTGAGTGTTTTTTTACAAGATCATCAAGCTGAGTGCCTTTGAGTAGTCCCCCGACAATCCACACAACAGAGGAATACGAACTCAAGGACGCATCTGCTGCGTGAGCATTGGTCGCTTTCGAATCATCTACCCATGCAATCTCTTCACGATGAAGAATGACTTCATTTCGGTGGGAATCAGACTGAAAAGAGGAAAGCGCATGCCTTATTGCCTCGGGCGTCACCCCATAGGAGCGCGCCAGAGCAGTGGCAGCCATAATGTTTGACACCATGTGCGGGGTGTTGAGCCCCTGTCTGGTCAAATCTTCCAGGGTTGTGATTTCTAGGGCAGTATGACGTCGATCTTCCACAAAAGCCCGATCGCAGACAACGCCATTGACAATTCCAATATCACTCATTCCCGGAGCGCCCAGATCAAAACCGATTGCCCGAGCGCCTTCGTGGACCTCTGCGTCTTCGACCATACGCATCGTGACCACATCAGCTTTGTTATACACACATGCCACAGATGTGTTGTGATAAATCTTGGCTTTATCAGCAATGTAGTTTTCTCGAGAGCCATGCCAATCAAGGTGATCATCAGCAATGTTAATCACAGCTGCTGAAAACGGTTCTACGAGTGAGGTCCAATGCAATTGGAAGCTGGAGAGCTCCACAACCAGAACATCAAAACCCTCAGGTGCTCGAATGACATCCAGCACGGGCCGTCCAATATTGCCACAGGCGATGGCCCGCACACCACCAGCAATCAACATTGCTTCTGTGAGTTGCACAGTGGTGGTTTTTCCATTTGTTCCGGTGACGACAATCCACTGCGCAGGCTGAACTTTATCTCGCACCCGCCACGCGAGGTCAATATCTCCCCAGATGGGGATAGAAGCTTCTTGTGCCCACAGAACAATGGGGTGATCAGGACGATACCCCGGTGACACAACCACAACATCTGGAGAAAAATCACTGAGCTCGACCGGAATGCTTCCATCATCTGGCTCGAGAACGAAGGTGCCGCCAATGACTTCGAGCATGCTTAATCTGAGTTCATCGGCGCCTCTAGCGCTCACTATGACCTTGGCGCCAAGTTCACATAACGTATCGGCTACAGAAAAACCGGTAACACCCAAACCCAAAACCGCGACACGCAAGCCTGACCACGGGCCATACCAACTTGTCAGTTGATCCAGGTCGACAGGGGTTTTCATCGCGCTAACGGGTCAGCCATTCGAGGTAGAACATTCCCACCCCAGCAATGACAAAGAGTGCCGAAATAATCCAAAAACGCACCACAACGGTCACTTCTGCCCACCCCTTGAGCTCAAAGTGATGATGGATTGGGCTCATCAAGAAAATACGTTTCCCTCGAGTGATCTTGAAGTATGCCCGCTGAACAATCACAGAACCGGTATCGATAACAAACAATCCTGCGAGAATAATCAAAAGTAATTCGGTCTGGCTCAAAATGGCCAACGCGGCAAGTGCGCCACCTAATGCCATTGAGCCGGTGTCACCCAAGAAAATTTGAGCCGGTGACGTGTTCCACCACAGGAATCCAATAAGACCGCCCACAATTGCTGCGGCAATAATGGCAAGATCAAGCGGTTCACGAATGTCATAACACTTGTAGGCGACCTGAGGATCGAGCCGAGGTGAAAAACAGGATTGGTTCTGCTGCCAGAAGGTGATGATGACATAGCCGCCAATAACGAAGATGGACGCACCTGCTGCTAATCCATCAAGGCCATCGGTGAGGTTCACAGCATTTGAGGTGCTGGT
>JBIIGO010000101.1:0-3692 GCA_044236405.1 Aurantimicrobium sp. | reverse complement strand
CATCATTATTGGGGAAGGCTCCAATATCCAAGACAACGTCTCCGGTCACGTCGACACCGGCTACCCGCTCACCATTGGCAAGAATGTGTCTGTCGGCCACAATGCCGTGATCCATGGTTGCACGGTTGAAGATAACTGCCTGATTGGCATGCATGCCACCGTGATGAACGGTGCCGTGATTGGTGCAGGGTCTCTCGTTGCGGCTGGGGCACTTGTCCTAGAAGGAACAATTGTTCCTCCTGGATCACTCGTTGCCGGTGTTCCAGCGAAGGTGCGCAGAGAACTCACCCCCGAAGAACAGGCAGCTATTGTTCAAAACGGCGCAAACTACAACGCCCGCCGTGAGATCTATCGGGCTGAAGCCAAGGCTGTTTAGGCCTTAACGAGTTCGCTACCTACTCCATGGTGAACATGGAAAAGGTTTGTGGGGTCATACTTCTTTTTGACCTCGAGCAACTGTGGGTAGTTTGATCCCCAGAATTGCTCTTGCCAGTCTTCCTCGAAGTAATATCCTTCGTTGCTATAAGAACCGCCATCTGGTGTCACCGCAGTGATGTAGCCCATTGCTTTGTTCACACCATCAAACTGTTCTTCGGCAAGGGCCTCATCGGGTTCGTGTCCGGCAATGCCGACGTATTTGTTTTGAACCCAATCCGCCAACGTAACGAAAGCAGCATTGTTAAAAACTGAAGGGTTAATGGAGGTTGTCTCATCACGCTTGCGTGCCTCTTCGGGTTCACCAGCAAGAGCTTTATTTGTTTGCAACAGAATGAGACTGGTTCGAGAGGCATTAAAGAGAGCCTCTGCGAGTTCCGCCGGGTTGTTTTGAAGTTTCTCCAAGGGCAACCCGTGTCCTTGGTAGCCACCCCAATACGCACCCACCTCGACAGCGTTACCCTTCCACCAGAAATATCCGTCTAAGGCTTCAGGGCGGTCATCCATAATCACGCCAGATTTTCCAGCCGGATTCCACTTATTCACGAATGGCTGAGCACTGAAGTTCACGTTGACAACGAAATCATCAGGTCTAGATTGCAAGACAGATAAGAATTCGCTCCACGTCTCTTCGGCGGTTTCTTTAGAGACATCTAAGAATGATGTGCCCACTTCAATCTTGTTTTGTCCCTTGAGGAAGGTCACTCCTTCTCCCCAGACTTCATTGGTGAGTGAAGCGGCAACAAAGCTGAGGTAGAGCTCAATCAATTCGACATATGTCTCATCTGAATTGGCAGCAAGTGTTCCACTCACCCAGCCATCGATGGTGGGGATATCGTGGCTGAGTAACGTCATACGTGTGACGACACCAAATGTGCCACCGCCACCGCCGCGGAGAGCCCAGAAGAGATCTGGGTTTTGGTACTTATTCACAATAAGAACTTCACCGTTAGCGGTGACGACTTCGAGTTCAATCACCCCTGCGGCCCCACTTCCAAACTTCTTTGAAAATGATCCAAAACCACCACCGAGGGCAAAACCGCCACAGGCACCAACGCTGGTACAGCCACCGCCCTGAATAAAACGGCCGGCATCAGTAGCCGCTTTATAGGCTTCGAGCCATCTATTTCCGGCAGAGGTGGAAATAGCAGGCACTCCAACAAAATCCAACGGAGCACCTTCAGGGTGAAAGGCAGTGTGAACCGTGATCTCCCGCATATTGTGTGTCCAGATCAATAGAGAATCTGGAGCACTAGAACGACCGTAATAGTCGTGGCCGGTTCCTTTGACAACCAAGCGCACATTGTTCTCACGAGCAAAATTAACGGCAGCAACGACATCAGAAACGGTTTCCGCTGCAACGGCATACGAACTGGGCTCGGAAACCCATGCCTTATACATACCTGTTGATTGTGTTGCCCCTGGCTGTTCTTCCAAATACCACGGATTAACCAAGTTTGCTGGAACGGGTCCGGGAGCTAGGTCTGCCCAGGGAGCTACAGGCTTCTTGATGAGCCTGCCGCCTACTTGAGCGTTGAGTTCATCCCACTTATCGACACTGGGCCACGTTGTCATGAGCTCCTGCTCACAACCAGTCAATGATGCAACAGCAGCGAGACCCGTGACGGTGGCTGCGCCCCCGATAAATACCCTACGACTTAGTGTGTTTTTACCCATAAAGGCAATACTATCTGGGGCAAAGGCAGCGTCAATAAGTGTTGTGGGGAACTTTTAGTTCAGCTGGAGTTCGGCAGCAGATACAACATTCGACAGCAACATCGCACGAGTCATTGGTCCTACACCGCGGGGATTTGGCGAGAGATAGCCTGCCACCTCAGCCACAGCAGGATCTACGTCTCCGGTGAGCTGAACTTTACCGGTCTCAGGATTCTCTACGCGGGTAATCCCGACATCAATCACGGCAGCACCGGGTTTTATCCACTCTGGTTTAACCAGGTGAGGAACACCCACAGCTGCGACAACCACATCAGCTTTGCGAACGTCCTCTTCAATGTTGACAGTTCGCGAGTGAGTCAAGGTCACCGTGGCATCAATGCCTTTACGGGTAAGCAGCAACCCCAATGGGCGTCCCACCGTCAAACCTCGACCAATAATGGTCACGTGTTTGCCTGCTAGAGGAACGTCATAGCGACGAAGTAATTCCACAATTCCTGCTGGTGTACACGGCAACGGTGAGGTCATCTCACCATCCACATTCATCACCAGGCGACCTAAGTTAATGGGGTGCAACCCATCAGCGTCTTTCGCCGGGTCCATCAGCTCGAGAGCTGCAACGTCGTCAATGTGAGCAGGCATGGGCAACTGAACAATGTAGCCGGTGACGGCTGGGTCATTGTTCAGTTGTTCAATAGCCGCAGTGACATCTGCTTGGGTTGCACTGGCAGGCAAATCAATGCGAATGGAGTTAATGCCTACTTCAGCACAGTCGCGGTGCTTACCGGCAACATACGAGTGAGAACCAGGGTCATCCCCCACCAGGATGGTTCCCAAACCTGGGGTAATTCCTTTGGCCTTGAGGTCCTGGATTCGTTCAGCTAACTCACTCTTGATTGCTGCCGCGGTCGCGATGCCATCGAGAGTGAGGGCTACCACTGCTTGAGGCCTGGGTATAAGGGGAAGTTGTCGGTGAGAACCTTCACACGAGCCTTGAGCTCAGAAACATCTGCGCCCGGCTTGAGTGCTTCGGCAATAATGTCGGCAACTTCGGTGAACTCAACATCACCAAAACCACGAGTGGACAACGCAGGGGTACCAATGCGCAGTCCTGAGGTAACCATGGGTGGGCGAGGATCGAAGGGAACAGCATTACGGTTGACCGTAATGCCAGCTGCATGGAGAACATCTTCTGCTTGCTGACCATCCAGTGGTGAGTTACGCAGATCGACAAGGACCAAGTGCACCTCGGTGCCACCGGTCAACACATCTACACCGGCATTCTTCATGTCCTCGGCGGTCAAACGCTCAGCAATGATCTGTGCGCCACGCAAGGTGCGATCGGTGCGCTCTTTGAATTCATCGGTCATCGCCAGCTTGAAGGCAGTCGCCTTCGCTGCGATGACGTGCATCAGTGGACCACCCTGTTGTCCAGGGAAGACGGCAGAGTTGAGCTTCTTGGCCAGTTCTTCATCGCGGCTCAAGATCAAACCAGAGCGGGGACCCTGAAGAGTTTTGTGAACGGTGGTGGAGACCACATCTGCATATGGGATGGGGCTGGGGTGCTTACCGGCTGCGACTAA
>JBIIGO010000067.1:0-6452 GCA_044236405.1 Aurantimicrobium sp. | reverse complement strand
CCTTGATGCCTCCGGTAAGCACATCCCCGGCATTTATGCCACCGGATGGATCAAGCGTGGCCCGGTTGGGTTGATTGGCCACACCAAGAGTGATGCCATGGAAACCATTGCACACGTCATTGAAGACCAAGCAACGTGGTGGAACCCTGCTGAACCAGCAGAAGGCGCCATTGTGGATCTGCTCGATCAGCGCGGTGTGGAATACACCACCGTGGAAGGCTGGGCAGCTCTCGACGAGTATGAGCGTCACCTCGGCGAAAAGCAGGACAGAGAGCGCATCAAAGTCGTTGAGCGTGATGAAATGCTCCAGGTTTCACGGGCAGACTAACTAGGAATTAACGAACAATGGCCACCCATAAAGGTGGCCATTGTTATGTGATGCTAGAACTTCTCGTCGATCTCAGCGATGAGTGCCTCAATCTTGCCGCGAATCTCATCTCGGATGGGGCGAACCGAGTCAACACCCTTGCCCGCAGGATCTTCCAAAGGCCAGTCCAAGTATGTCTTTCCGGGAAAGAAGGGGCACTTGTCTCCGCAGCCCATGGTGATGACGTAATCCGAGGCCATGACTGCTTCGTCGGTCAATACCTTAGGTGTTGAGGTGGTGAGGTCGATACCTTCCTCAGCCATCACGGCGATAGCAGAAGGGTTGACCTGATCACGTGGTTCTGTTCCTGCAGAGAGAACTTCAACGCGATCGCCGGCGAGGTGCTGGAGGTAACCTGCCGCCATTTGGGAACGACCTGCATTGTGAACGCAGACAAAGAGAACAGTGGCTTTTTTATCCGACATGATTTTCTTTCTTGTGTGAGGAGTCGATGATGGCCCATGCAAGCACAGCACCGAGCGCTGCACCAATGAGCTGGGCAAGAACAAAGGGCCCAACTGACTCTGGAGAAATTCCAGAGAAACTGTCGCTGAACACCCGACCAATCGTCACAGCAGGGTTGGCAAACGAAGTTGAGGAGGTGAAGAAGTAGGCAGAGCCAATCCATGCCGCCACAGCAAATGGAACAAAGCGTGCTTGGTCGCGGGCAATCAGCACAAGAATCACAGCGAGCAAACCAGCGGTGGCAACAATCTCACCAATGAATAAACCAGCAGAAACTCGTTCGGTTGTTGCGATCTGGATAGGGCTCTGGTCAAACATGACATTCGCCAAGATTGCCCCGCCGATGGCGCCAGCAATCTGGGCGATGATAAAGGGGAGAACTATCGTTCCCGGTTGTAGTTTCTTTGCCCACAGCACCAAGGTCACGGCAGGGTTGAGGTGAGCACCGCTGATCGGGCCCAAGATCAAAATCAGAAGCGCCAAAACAAAAATTGTGGAGAGCGTGTTGATCAACAAGGCAACGCCGGGATCACTCGACATCTGAGTGCCCATGATTCCTGAACCCACCACGGTGGCAACAAGAACGAGAGTTCCGAAGAACTCTGCGAGGGAAAGTCTGAGTGTGTTCATATTTATATTCTGGGTGTAGTGGTGGTCACGACAAGAGTGAAGCCCCATCTGTTCTAAAAAGAACTGGTGGGGCTACTCAGCTAGGGTCTAGCAGCAGCCAGTGTCGCCGCAGCAACCGCCATCGCCGCCCGAGATTAGATTGAGCTTGATCATGGTTATTCCTTTCTCTCATATTGAGATGAATGGATCATGAATCGAAGTTTATCGATTCGTTAATACTGTAGCACTGTCATATCGATAAATGTCAATATATACTTTTGATATGGCAACAACACAAGAACTCTCTCCTACTTCAGTGCTAGCTCAGCAGCTCAAAGCCTTAGGTGATGAAACTCGGTTGAACCTATTGCTCAAAATTGCAGGTGCCAACTGTGTTGATGGCGCATGCATCTGTGATCTCACGCCTGACACAAATCTTGCTCAAAGCACGGTGAGCCACCACATGAAGTTGCTTGTAGATGCGGGACTTCTGACTCGTAGCCAAAAAGGCAAGTGGGCATACTTCACTCTCACCGCTGACGGAAGAAACTTGCTCATGGCGTTGAATCTTAAGCCACTTCACAACTCTGACACCTGCTGCTCAAATTAGTTTCTGCCTTCGATGTTCAGTCTAAGAACCCTCAATGACTTGGATGCCTCTTGGATTGTTGAGGCGAGCCAGGATTCATCTATTCAGCAGCTCACCTCAACCGGGGGTGCCCAGACTGAAGAGGCGGCGTTAGCTCTTATTCGTGGCACCACTGGTGAGAGCAAATCATGGGCAATTCTCTCAGGTGATAAGCCATTAGGACTTATTTCTCTTCACTCGGTAGACCTCCTGAGTTGTGCCGCAGATGTCGGTTACTGGATAGCTCCGTGGGCAAGGCGACAGGGTGCTGCTTCAGCAGCGCTGATGCTGATTGAAGAAGAAATTAGACACTTACCTGGCGTGAGCTCAATTCAGCTGAGCATCATGGACAACAACGAACCATCCCTCGCATTGGCCAGGTCTTTGGGTTATGAAGAAAAATCCTCTGGCATCTGCACTTGCGGAACACAGGGTGAAGTTTCTGCCGTGATTTTTGAAAAGAAGCTCTAAGCGTCGAAGCGATACCCCAAGCCTCGAACAGTCACGAGGTGAGTCGGTTCAGCGGGGTCTGCTTCAATCTTTGAACGTAAACGCTTGATGTGAACATCAAGCGTTTTGGTATCGCCAAAATAATCGCTTCCCCATACCCGGTCAATAATTTGTCCACGGGTGAGCACTCGCCCAGCATTTTCCATGAGGTAGTGCAGAAGCTCAAACTCTTTCAGGGGGGTTGGGATGTTTGTTCCGGCAACCTGGAGGGTATGACGATCCGGGTCGAGGACAATGTCTCCTGCCGTCAATACGACAGAACCTTCTACCGCAGTGAAGTTATTGCGGCGAAGGAGCGCATTGATTCTTGCGAGTAATTCTCTTGAGGAATAGGGCTTGGTGACATAGTCATCGGCACCCAGTTCTAATCCCACAACTTTGTCTACCTCGGTGTCCTTAGCCGTCAACATGATGATGGGAACAGTGGAGACCTGCCGAATTGCTTTACAGACTTCTGTGCCAGGAATTTCGGGGATCATCAGATCAAGCAAGATCACATCAAAAGTGCCAGTGTGAAAGACATCGAGGGCTGTCTTACCGTCTTCCACTATCTCCACCGTGAAACCTTCTCTCTCTAAGAGATAGGTCAAGGGTTCACTCAGTGCAGACTCATCTTCAACAAGCAGAATGCGGGGCATTATTTCTTGCCTTTCTTGGGAGGCTTTGCTTCAGGGATTCTCAAGGTAAATGTGGAGCCTCTTCCGAGTGCTGACCACACACGAATATCTCCACCGTGGTGAGCAATGATGTGCTTCACAATGGCCAAGCCCAGCCCGGTTCCACCGGTTGTGCGGGAGCGTGCTTGGTCGGTTCGGTAGAAACGTTCAAAAACGCGTTCGGTTTCTTCTTTGGTCATCCCGATACCTTGGTCGGTGATAGAAATTTCGACAAACGGCCCTCTACTGACCACACCGATCCCCACCTGAGAATTCTCTGGTGAATAGGTGATGGCATTAGACATCAAATTATTGAGCGCAACCACGAGTCGGTCACTATCGCCATACACATACGCACCAAGGTCTCCACCAGAAACAAGGTTGATGCTTTTTGCTTTAGCAACCACAGCATTTTGTTCTATTGCTTTATTAATAATTTTTTCGACACTGACTGGCTTAAATTCTGCTAACGCACCCTCTGCTTGGAGATGAGAAAGTTCAATGATTTCTCGGGTAATGTCACCAAGTCGTTGTGCTTCTTTAGTGAGGCGTTCAGCAAAGTGACGAACAAGTTTGGGGTCATCGGCACCTTCTTGCAACGCCTCAGCAAGAAGCCCAACCGAACTAATCGGGGTTTTGAGTTCATGGCTCACGTTTGCTACGAACTCTTTACGGATATCGTCGAGACGTTGATACTCACCTCGGTCAACAATGCTCATAATCACAAAGCGCTCGCGGAACACTGTGGCTTTAGCTGAGATGGTCATTGTGTTATCGCCCAAAGGGCCGCGCAATACCGTGATTTCATCGACTGATTGATCGCCGTCTCGGAAAGCAGTCTCTGCGAGCAAAATAAGTTCAGGGCTTTGAATGCGCTGTTGGGCAATCAAACTTAAGTTCATTGCTTGTTTTGTGGAGACATGAACATTCATGGATTTATCAACAATAAAGACAATGCCTTCAAGACTGCTCACGGCTTGATAGACACCGCGGGGAAGTTCCGGTGTGATGTCTTTATCTGTTTTACGACGTTGAATAATCACAAACAAAATCAACAACGTAATGGCAACGCCAGCAAAAGCACCAACGCCTAAGGCGAGCAGAACAACAGATGTTGACATGATGTTTCCACGCTAACTCACCGAGCCTTTCATTCAAAAAGAAAAAAGCCGGGAGTAGGGTTATAAAAACAAGTGTTAACCCGACTAACCCCTGTCGTTAACCTTGCGGTAGTTCAATAGGCAACATCTCATAAATTGCGTGAGATGTGACAACTGAAGATTTATAAGGAATTCACGAATGCGCGAAGTATTTCAACAAGAACTTCACGAAGTTCAACAGCGCCTTGTTGAGGTGGCAGAACTTGTTGCTGTTGCCATAAAGCAGAGCACCGAAGCTTTTCAAAACAGCGACATCACCTTGGCTGAACAAGTTATTGAAGAAGACGCCAAAATTGACGAACTTGCATTGACCCTTGATGAACTCTCCATCCAGATTCTTGCTCGTCAACAACCCGTCGCTCGTGACCTCCGTGTTGTGGTCAGTGCATTGCGTATGAGTGCAAATCTTGAGCGTATGGGAGACATGGCTGAACACCTCGCTCAATTAGCCAGGTATCGCTTCCCCGAGAAGGTCATCGCCAAAGGATTCAAGAAAACCTTCAAAGAAATGGGCGAATTAGATATCAAGATTGCGGACAAGACCGTCAAGCTCTTGAAAACACAAGATCTCAAGCATGCTGAGGCAATTAGAAACCTTGACGATAAAGTCAACGCTTTGCACATGTCGGTATTTGAAAAAGTACTCAGTGACACCTGGTCTGGAACAACAATGGACACCGTTGACTCCACATTGGCCAGCCGTTATTACGAGCGTTTTTCGGACCACGCCATTTCTATTGCCCGCAAGGTGAAATATCTTTCCACTGGTGAGTGGGGGACAAACATTGAGGATGACTAATCTCATCTGAAGGAAAGCGGCCATGATTATTGTGGCCGCTTTTTCTTTGCACTGTTGATAAGGGTTCACCTGTTGTTTACCTTGTGTGTGCTCTACAGACACCCAACGCCCATAACGTGTAACTCGAGCCTGAACACAGGTTCGACCACCAAGAAATCATCCGAAGGGATAACACGTGAAAATCACGCGTTTCGGCCGCCCAATGGCAGCCATTGCACTCGCAGCTAGCGCTGCACTTGTCCTGAGCTCATGTGCCGCAAATGAATCTGGTTCTGAGACCAGCACGCTCGAGGGTACCCTCGTTGGTGCTGGTGCTTCCAGTATGGGTTCTGCACAAGAATCTTGGATTGCAGCATTCCAGACTGCAAACCCAGGTGTCACTATTACTTATGACCCCACTGGATCTGGCGCAGGCCGTGAAACCTTCATTGCAGGTGGATCAAACTTCGCAGGCAGTGACTCCTACTTCAAGGATGAAGAACTCGCTGGTTCTTTCGGTTCTTGTGTTGAAGGAACTCTTCCGTTTGAAGTTCCTGCTTACATTTCCCCCATTGCGGTGATTTACAACCTCGATGGTGTTGACGAACTCAACCTTGATGCCGCGACCATCGCAGGAATCTTCAAGGGAACCATTACAAAGTGGAATGACCCAGCAATTGTTGCTTTGAACCCTGATGCGACTCTTCCAGATTCCGCAATCACTCCAGTTCACCGTTCCGATGACTCAGGAACAACCAAGAACTTCTCTGACTACCTTCTTCAGACCGCTCCAGAGGTATGGGACATCGAAAAAGCTGATGACCCATTCCCTTACGAATACGGTGAGGGTGCTCAAGGCACATCTGGTGTTGTCTCCGCTGTTGAGAACGGTTCAGGAACCATCGGATATGCAGATGCATCTAAGGCTGGTTCACTCGGAGTAGCAAAGATCAAAGTGGGTGACGAGTTCGTTACCTACACTCCAGAAGCAGCTGCCAAGCTTGTCTCTGGTTCAACCGCTGTTGCTGGTCGTGACGCTACCGATATGGCAGTTGACATTGACCGCACCACAACCGATTCCAGCATTTACCCCATCGCCTTGGTGTCCTACATCATGGGATGTAATGAATACCAGGATCCAGCTGTTGCAACCCTCGTCAAGGCGTACTTCAGCTACATCTTGAGCGAGCAAGGTCAGGCTGATGCTGCAGCTGGTGCTGGTTCAGCACCACTGACACGTGACGTTGCCGACAAGGCATTGTCCATCGTCTCAGCCATC
>JBIIGO010000074.1:0-5506 GCA_044236405.1 Aurantimicrobium sp. | reverse complement strand
AGAGCTCTCTCGTAATGCTCGGGCAGCAGTTCCTGAGGTCGTGAACCCCAACTCGTCCACACTTCTTTTTATAACTACTGCCCATATTTTTGCGCGGTTTATCTCCATCCTCGCCGTTGAAGGTGGAGTGAAGGTGGGACATCAGCCAGATACCACCAAATTGCTGCCGTCGATGCAATCCTTCAAGCCGACCTTCCTCTTAGCCGTTCCTCGAGTCTTTGAGAAGGTGTATAACTCTGCTGAGCAAAAAGCTGAAGCCGGTGGCAAGGGAAACATCTTCCGGACAGCAGCCAAGACAGCGATTGAATACTCCAAAGCACGTGAGGCAGGGCATGTTCCTACCGGCTTGAAGATTAAGTTCAAACTTCTTGATCGTCTTGTTCTCTCTAAACTTCGTGCCGCATTAGGCGGAAGGTGCACATACGCAATTTCAGGTTCAGCGCCTTTGGGAGACCGCCTAGAGCACTTCTATAGCGCACTTGGTCTTACTGTTCTTGAAGGTTACGGTCTCACCGAAACCACAGCACCCATTTCTATCAACCTTCCCTCAAAGCTTAAATTGGGCACTGTTGGTCCCGCACTTCCTGGTTGCTCTGTTCGCTTGAGCGAAGACGGAGAAATCGAAGCTGCTGGCATCAACGTATTCAAGGAGTACTGGAAGAACCCAGCGGCAACCAAAGATGCCTTCCACAACGGCTGGTTTAAAACAGGTGATATCGGAACCATCGATTCTGACGGCTACATCAAGATCACGGGTCGTAAAAAAGAAATTATTGTCACCGCCGGTGGAAAGAATGTTGCTCCAGCATTCCTTGAAGATCCCATCCGCGCGTATCCCATTGTGGGACAGGTTGTTTGTGTCGGTGATGAAAAGCCCTTCATCTCAGCACTGATTACGCTGGATCCAGAGATGTTGCCCATGTGGCTAGAAAACAACAAGCTAGACCCAGCCATGAAAATTACTGAGGCTGTGTCCAACCCTGTTGTCGTCGCTGCTGTTCAAGAAGCTGTCGACCGTGCGAATGCGCGAGTATCCAGAGCAGAATCTATTCGTAAATTCACGATTTTGCCGGTTGAATTCACCGAAGCTTCCGGACACCTCACTCCGAAAATGAGTATTAAGCGCAACGTTATTGTCAAAGATTTCGATAAAGAAATCCAGGCAATGTATGCCGGTGCGTCAGGAACAATCGACTAGTCTCTCCGATAAAACCTGATTAGAACCAGGATGATTCGCGTACCTGTTTCATCGCTTCTTTACGAGTCGGAGTATCTAAACGATCTAGATAGAGCAAACCATCCACGTGATCACACTCGTGTTGTAGGGCTTGGGCCATGAGCCCTTCACCCTCGACAGTGATGGTATTTCCCTGAAGATCAATTCCTTCAACTTTTGCATAGGGATAACGAGGGGTTGCGAACCACAGATCGGGGACGCTGAGGCACCCCTCTTCAATTTCTTCTAGCTCTCCCCTAGTTTCTACAATTCTGGGGTTGAGAATGTAACCAATCTCACCATGAACGTTGTAACTAAAGGCACGCAGTCCCACACCTATTTGAGTAGCAGCTACTCCAGCTCGTCCAGGGACCTTGACTGTGTCTAAAAGGTCTTCAACAAGAGCATGTATTTTCTCGTCGATGACAACAATCTCATCTGTCGGTGTCTTGAGGACAGGATCACCGAAAACACGAATGGGGCGTTCTGCCACTTACTTCAAACCATCAACAACCAGCGACGCCAAACGACGAGCTGCTTCTTGAGTTTCGGGCTTGAGTTTCTTGAAGTCGATATATGTTCCGGCAGCAAGCATTGGGTCATAAGGAATGCGAACTGTTTCGCGGACACGGGACTTGAAATGATCTTCAATCTCAGTGATCTTGACGAGGTTCGTTCCTTGGGTCGCGGTGTTCAACGCGACGACTGAGTTGCGAACTAAATCGGTATACCCATTTGTTTCAAGCCAGGTGAGTGTTTCAGCCGCTAGTCGCGCTTCGTCAAAAGAGCCGCCGGAAACAAGAACCAAACCGTTAGCGCGCTGCAGTGTTGCGCTCATGACAGAGTGAATGATGCCAGTACCACAGTCGGTTAACGCAATGGCGTAATAACGGCTGGCAAGGTCAGCGACAATGTTGTAATCATTGGCACCGAAGGCTTCAGATACCCAAGGATCGGTTTCACTGGCCAGAATGTCCAAACGAGACTTGTCACGGTTAACATACGAAGAAAAGTCGTTAAAGGTGAGGACCTTGGCTGCGTCTGACACCATGTCACGCACTGTTTTATCTGTTGTGCGGGTAAAGCGCTCTGCGAGTGTTCCACGGTCGGGGTTGGCATCGATAGCAAGGACACGGTCCTCACGAACGAGTGCCATGGCCATACCCAACAATGTGGTGACAGTGGTCTTTCCTACTCCACCCTTACGGGTCAGAACAGGAACAAATCGCGTTTCACCGTCAAAGGCACGCATGATGGAGGCATCAATAGCTTTGCGGTGACGCACAGCTGGGGAATCACCTGGATTAATTAACTTGAACGTTCCGAAGTAAACGGCACGGCGCCATCCGGATTCAGGGGCGTCTGCTTTCTTCTTCGCATCCATGATGCGATCTGGAGTCAGCATAGAGACTGGCTCGGGTGAGGAGGCAATTTCACCAGAGAGGCGTTCACGACGCGAGGGAAGAGAATCTTCGGCCACGTCTTCCACAACCTCATCCACCTCAGCGACAATAATTTCTCCCGTGGAAAGAGTCGCGCCGCTGGTGAGAACGGCGCGCATTGCAGCCTCACTTGATGATGCATCTAACGATGAAGGCATAGCGGGCAGATTAATTGTTGCAATTTCTGGGGCTTGTTCTACGACGACTTCTCTGTCGACAATTTCTTCAATACGTTGTGGAGCTTTACTCGCGTTTGTCTTTTTGGCTGGAGATTTTTTCACAGGTTGCTTCTTTGCTGAAGTTCCTGCTGATGATGGAGACGTTGTGGTTGTGGCGGGTTTTTTCTTTGCCGTGGTCCGTGGTGCAGTGTTCTTTTTATCAGCAGGTGTGGTGGAGCTCACGAAGTATTCCTTTGGGTTGACTAATTTGTCTAGCCTAGCGAATCTTTCGGGTGTTCCCCCAGAGGGAAAATTCCCTACAATCCCACAATAAACGATTTACAAAAAATATTGAAAATCTAGAGTGACATTCAATAACGAGAGCTAATTCGCTGGAGTTATCGGAGTAATCACTACGAGAAGATCCCCGGCTTCTACCTGTTGAGATTTCGCGAAAGAAACCCGTTCAACACGTCCTGTGATGGTAGCTGTAATGGCTGCTTCCATCTTCATCGCTTCGATAGTTGCGACCGGATCTCCTGCGGCTACAGTTTGACCTTCGGCCACCTTGATAGTGACAACACCAGCAAACGGTGCAGCAACGTGACCTGAAATGGTGAGATCAGCTTTTTCAGCACTCTTGGTGCTTACTTCAACAGAACGGTCACGCACGAAGACGGGACGAAGCTGACCATTCAAGGTGGTCATCACCGTTCTCATCCCCTTGGGGTCAACACCACCAATAGCTTCGAGTCCTACATAAAGCCGAACACCCTTGCCCAATTCCACAACGTGTTCACTGCCTGATTCCAGCCCATAGAGGTAGTCGACAGTATCTAAGACAGAAACATCTCCAAAAGTTTCACGAACCTGATCAAAAGCTGCGGTAGGAACCGGGAAAAGAAGACGGTTAAGGGTTGACCTCCTGGACTCAGAGCCAGCATTAAGAGCCGCTGAATCCTCGGCAGATAACGCAGTTACCTCAATGTTGATGGTTTTGCCTTCAAGCACCTTCGACCTAAAGGGTTCTGGCCATCCCCCGGGGATATCTCCGAGTTCGCCAGCCATAAAACCAATCACTGAATCAGGAATGTCATATTTTTGAGGGTTAGCTTCAAAGTCTGCAGGGTCTGCTTTCACGGCAGCCAGATGCAGTGCGAGGTCACCCACGACTTTTGAGCTGGGGGTGACCTTAGGGACACGTCCAAGGATCTTATTAGCAGCGGCATACATGTCTTCAATGAGTTCAAAGTCATCAGCTAGACCTAATGCAATAGCTTGCTGGCGCAGGTTGGAGAGTTGCCCTCCAGGAATTTCGTGGTGATAGACGCGGCCCGTGGGCGCAGGAAGACCCGACTCGAAAGGTTTGTATATGTTTCGTACTGCCTCCCAGTAGGGCTCAAGATCACAGACAGCATCCAAGTTCAAACCAGTGTCACGTTCTGTGTTAGCAAGGGCTGCCACCAGCGCTGACGTACTGGGCTGACTTGTTGTGCCAGAGAGCGGGGCTGAGGCCACATCGACGGCATCTGCCCCAGCTGCAGCTGCAGCAAGCAATGTGGCCAGTTGTCCACCAACGGTGTCATGCGTGTGAACATGAACCGGAAGGTTGTGACGAGCTCGCAATGCACTGACCAACTTGGCCGCAGCAGCAGGACGTAAGAGTCCTGCCATGTCTTTAACGGCCAAGATGTGTGCGCCAGCTGCAACTATCTCATCGGAGAGGTTCAGATAGTAATCAAGCGTGAACTTATCTTCGGCCGGGTCAAGAAGATTACCTGTGTAACACATGCCCACTTCAGCAAGTGTGGTGCCTGTTGCTAAAACCGCCTCGATAGCAGGACGCATTTGGTTGACATCATTAAGAGCATCAAAGATTCGGAAAATATCAACACCAGTGGCCGCAGCTTCTTCAACGAATGCCTTGGTCACTTCTTCGGGGTAAGGGGTATAACCGACCGTGTTTCGCCCACGAAGCAACATTTGGATACACACGTTCGGAAGGGCTTCACGTAATTGTGTTAAGCGGTCCCAGGGGTCTTCACCCAGGAACCGCAGGGCAACGTCATAGGTTGCGCCGCCCCAAGCTTCAACAGAAAGAAGTTCTGGGGTCATGCGAGCTACATAGGGGGCAATGGTGACGAGGTCTTTAGTGCGAATGCGGGTAGCAAGTAAAGATTGGTGTGCATCACGGAAGGTTGTCTCGGTAACTGCCACAGCTACTTGCTGACGCAAAGCTTCTGCGAACGCTACAGGACCTAACTCAAGAAGCTTTTGCCTGCTTCCAGACGGTGCAGGAGTGGTGATGTCAATGCGAGGAAGCTTTGACACAGGATCGGCTCCTGCTGGTCGTGGGCCGAAAGGTTTATTAACCGTGACATCTGTCACCCAGTTCAAAATCTTCGTTCCACGATCCTTAGATTCCCGGCCTGTTAACAATTCAGGTCGCTCATCGATAAAGCTGGTACTGAGATCTCCTGCTTGGAATGCAGGATCATCTAACACTCCTTGTAGGAAGGGAATATTGGTGGAGACGCCACGAATGCGGAACTCCGCAAGTGCCCGCCGTGAGCGGTCAACAGCGGCTTTATAGGTCCGCCCCCGGCACGTAAGCTTGACCAACATTGAGTCAAAGTGTGGGCTAATTTGAGCACCAGGGCTCACGGTTCCACCATCGAGACGAATACCCG
>JBIIGO010000066.1:0-6590 GCA_044236405.1 Aurantimicrobium sp. | reverse complement strand
GGGTTGGAATCTGGGGTTCGAACGCTCATGCTTCATTCTTACCTATGCCACCGCCTTTTTCGACTGATTTTTCAGCGAATTGTGAATACAAGTTGAAATAGGGTAAAACCCCTGATAATTTCAAGTAAACGATTAATCATTCAAGGGGCACCGTGGCACAGAAATCAGGGGGAAAATCTTCCTCATCCTCCGTGGATGCCCTAGGGCTCGAGCTAGAACGCTTCAAAAGTAGAAATGCTCAGCGCTCACTACCGGACTACCAAGTCTCCAGTGAATCTCCGTTGACGCCACGCTCACGTTTTTCATTGAGCTCAAAAACATCCGAGTATGCCGATATGGAAACACCTGTGCTGCACGAATTACTGGATGAGACCCTCGCTGCACGCGAGGCCATAGCACACGATGACGCCGGCTTTGAATCAGCACCCATTCCCTTCGAAACGATTGAACCGCTTATTGATGCCGAGCTCCAGGCAAGTAAAACGGCAGGAATCATCAGCATTGTCTTCGCCTCTATTGCTGTACTCATCGCCATCTTTGCTTTTGGCACGCTCTGGTCTACAACAATGGATCCCGGTGCTGTGGTTGCTAAGGTTCTTGCCACAGCGACGCCCCTGGTTGTTGCCTTCTTTGCCTTACGGGCAAGTATCAGCTCACGTCAGACCGTCAACAAGATTATCTGGAATGTAGCCCAAGGTTCAGCTCTGCAGAACTAACCCGCGTGCTACAGGCTCAGTGCAGCTAACCGACTGCTCATGAGTTGTGCGAACTGAGGGACATCTCCGTTGCAGGTGGCCATCTCTGTGCCGGTGAGAAGCACACTGAGCTCAGCCTCTCGTCTAAGGATCACCAGGGGCGCTTGATCTCCCACAAAACTTCTCAGCTCATCAGAGAGTTCATTGAGGTGGAACAACTCGAAGGGGTATGCCAACCCGTTAACAAACTCGTCCCAGGACTTTTTTCGTCGAAACGGTGAATGCGTAATGTCACACAGTTCGCAGTGTTTACCCTGAAAAGTTTTGCCCAGGATATACGAGAGTTCCCCGACGATACCCCCATCAGCGTTATATACACCTATGAGTTCTGTTGAGTTCATGGGATTACTGTGAAGCACCAAGCTCAGAATGAGCTGACAATGAGGCGAGTTTTCTTTCCCGCATTGCTAGAAACAGCGGGAACGTGAACGCCATTGCGGTGACGCCCGAGAGCACGATGTACAGCCAGACGCGCTTCATCCCTAAACGCTTTGCTTCGGTAATCATCAAGATCACAACCGCAAATGCCACAACGGTCAGATCTGCAGAAAGCACCCAGTCCACTGCCGTACCAAACCATGCACCCAGATAGTCCTCGTTATTCATCACGGCAATGCCATTGAAAATCCAGGCGGTGACCAACCCGATGATCGAAAGGCTCAAATAAATCCAAAAAAGGACTCTGTGGTTATTCATCTGCGTGACTTCTTAACATTGCGGGAAGCCATGATGCCGAAAAACGCCAGGCTGGACATGATGCTCACCACACTCAGAAATGAGCCGATCGAGAAAAAACTTCCAAAGGAACCTATCGAGCCCACAGAAAAGGCCGACCCTTTAGAGCCGATAGAGAGAACCGAGTTTTCTGACCACAAACTCAATACGGAATTCTTCGAACCAACACTGAGGAAAGAGTTTTCGTTCTGCATAGGTTCAGACTAACGAAAGATTCCCCTCACGAAGAGGGGAATTTCGATGGCGGTCCCGGTGGGATTTGAACCCACGGTGGGCTTTCACCCACACAACTTTTCGAGAGTTGCACCTTCGGCCGCTCGGACACGGAACCAATAGTAAAGAGTTTACGCACAGCTTGAGCACGCCACCAATTAGCTGTCCGTGGGCTTAGCTAGGCTGGGCCCATGGCCAAAAATGCTCCGGGATATACCTGCACCGAGTGTGGGTGGACCACAGTCAAGTGGGTGGGCCGATGCGGAGAGTGTCAGGCCTGGGGAACGGTTGTTGAAGAAGCCACAAAGACAGGAATCCAAGTCAAAATGACCCCTGTCTTTGTCAGCGATGACAAAGCAGCCAAGCCCATTACCGAATTTACCTCCGATACCGATGCCACATTTTGGCCATCAGGCATCGGTGAGTTTGATCGCGTATTAGGCGGCGGCATTGTTCCCGGAGCTGCCATTTTGCTTTCGGGTGAACCTGGAGTGGGAAAGTCCACCCTGCTTTTAGAAGTTGCCTCCCGCGCTGCACAGTCCGGAATCAAAGTGCTCTATGTCAGCGCGGAAGAATCTGTCAGCCAGGTGAGACTTCGCGCTAGTCGTACCGGTGCGATGCAGGACAATCTGTACCTCGCTGCCGAAACAGATCTCTCCACCATCATCGGTCAGATTGATGCCGTGGAGCCCTCACTGCTCATCGTTGACTCGGTGCAGACTGTCGCCAGCTCAGCTGTCGACGGCTTAGCGGGTGGACCCAGTCAGGTCCGAGAAGTAGCCTCAGTTCTCATTCGTGTGGCCAAGGAACGCAATCTTCCTCTTCTCCTTGTGGGCCATGTCACCAAAGACGGAACTATTGCTGGGCCTCGGCTCCTTGAACACTTGGTCGATGTGGTGTGCCATTTCGAAGGTGACCGCCAAACTGCGTTGCGGTTTATCCGAGCCCTGAAGAATCGTTTTGGACCCACTGACGAAGTCGGCTGTTTTGAAATGACCACCGATGGCATCAGTGAAGTTCCTGACCCTTCTGGATTATTTCTCTCCCGTTCGTCGTTTGCTGTCTCTGGCACCTGCACGACAGTTGCCTTAGAAGGGCGCCGTGCATTGCTTGTCGAAATTCAAGCCCTCGTCGTTCCCACTTCAGCCCCCAACCCCAGGCGAGTGACAAACGGGTTAGATAGTTCCCGCGTGGCCATGTTGCTCGCTGTGTTGGAACGTCGTGCGGGGATGAAGTTCAATGACAAGGACGTGTATGTGTCCACGGTTGGTGGAGTAAAGCTCAGTGAACCAGGTGCTGACTTAGCTATCGCGATTGCGATAGCTAGTGCTTTCAGCGACAAACCCATTGCTCACACCGTTGCTGCCTTTGGTGAGATTTCCCTTGCTGGAGAGATTCGCCCGGTCACCGGTGCAAAGCAACGTGACAGCGAAGCGAGTCGCCTCGGCTTTACCACCCGGATAGATCACAGTGCGGGAACACTACGGTCAGCATTGAAAGCCGCCTTTGACACGAGCAAAGATGCCCGAGAAAAAGAAATAGAGGCAGCCTTTTAGACTGCCTCTTTCTTGAGCAAGCCAAAATGCTCAATTTCTTCATCCGAGAGCATTCTCGAACGGATAAGGAAGCGGACTCCTTCGGGAGCTTCCACCGAGAAACCACTTCCACGCCCTTTCACCACATCTACCGTGAGGTGAGTGAACTTCCAATACTCATATTGGGATGCCGACATATAAAACTCAATCGGGTCTAAGCCTTCAATCTCGAGTTTTTGAAGGAGCACATCTGATCCCCCAGTCTTGAACATGCCAACGGGGTAACACATCGGGGCGCTGCCATCACAGCAGCCCCCCGACTGGTGAAACATGAGTGGACCGTGCTTGAGCGTCAGTTTCTTGATGAGCTCGGCAGCTTCATCAGTAACTTCTACTCGTGTGTAGTCCATATGTTTACCTTAGGTGTTATCCCTATAACCAGCTAGTGGTTTAGAAGAATCCCATGGGTCCTTCTGCATAGGAGACGAGGAGGTTCTTCGTCTGCTGGTAGTGGTCGAGCATCATCTTGTGGTTCTCGCGGCCAATACCAGACTGCTTGTAACCACCAAACGCAGCGTGAGCTGGGTACTGGTGGTAGGTGTTCGTCCAGACACGACCTGCTTGGATGTCGCGACCTGCACGATACGCGGTGTCACCCAAACGGCTCCACACACCGGCACCCAAACCATAGAGGGTGTCATTGGAGATGGAGATGGCTTCGTCGTAGTCCTTGAAGGATGTGACGGAAAGAACCGGTCCGAAGATTTCTTCTTGGAAGATTCTCATCGAGTTCTTACCCTCGAAGACCGTGGGTTGGACATAGTAACCACCGGAAAGGTCGCCACCAAGATCGGCACGTTCGCCACCACAGAGCAGCTTGGCGCCTTCTTGCTTTCCAATATCGATATAGCTGAGGATTTTCTCCAGCTGATCGTTGGAAGCTTGTGCACCCATCATGGTGTTGGTGTCCAGTGGGTTGGCCTGAACGACCTTACCCACGCGGGTAATGGCGTCGGAGAGGAAACCGTCGTAGATGGATTTCTGAATCAGCGCACGGGAAGGAGCAGTACATACTTCACCCTGGTTCAGAGCGAACATGGTAAATCCTTCTTGAGCCTTTTCGTAGAAAGAGTCCTTTTCGCGGGCAACGTCTTCGAAGAACACGTTGGGGCTCTTTCCACCCAGTTCCAAGGTGACCGGAATCAGGTTCTCACTGGCATACTGCATGATCAAACGACCAGTGGTGGTTTCACCGGTGAACGCAATCTTGCGGATGTTGTTGTGAGAAGCAAGAGGTGCACCAGCTTCAATACCGAAACCGTTAACAATGTTGAGCACACCTGCAGGAATCAAATGTTCGATGAGTTCCAGCAGAACGTGAATCGACGCAGGAGTCTGCTCAGCAGGCTTGAGTACGATGCAGTTACCTGCAGCAAGTGCTGGAGCAAGCTTCCAGACAGCCATCAAAATGGGGAAGTTCCAGGGGATGATCTGACCGACAACACCAAGTGGCTCGTGGAAGTGGTAGGCCACCGTGTCGTGGTTGAGTTCACCAATGCTGCCTTCTTGAGCACGAATAGCACCGGCAAAGTAACGGAAGTGGTCAATGGCGAGGGGGATGTCAGCAGCCATTGTTTCGCGGACTGCTTTACCGTTATCCCAGGTCTCTGCAACAGCAAGAAGCTCCAAGTTTGCTTCCATGATGTCAGCAATCTTGTTCAAGATAATTGCGCGTTCAGTAACGCTGGTCTTCCCCCATGACTCAAAAGCTTTCCAGCCTGCAGCAACAGCCTTGTCTACGTCTTTCGAGTTTCCACGTGCTACTTCACAGAACACCTGTCCTGTGACGGGGGTGATGTTTTCAAAATACTCACCGGAGGAAGGAGCAACGTACTTTCCACCAATGTAGTTGTCGTATTTGGATTTATACGACATGACGGCACCTTTAGTGCCGGGGTTTGCATAGACAGTCATTTATGTACCTTTCGACGTCATTGTCGGATGCCGGATCTGGCAGTACCGAGATTACGTTGCGGAAGGTTGCAAAAAGTTGCGGACAATAATGTCCTAGTCCACCGTACGCTGGAGGCTTTCAATATGTGTGACGACGTGGGAACGTTTCGGTGATTTAGCTGGCAGCATTTTCAAAATTTGTTGCCATATTTCTAAGTCTTGTGCTCCACGATCTGAGTTTGCATACTCAAGCAATAAGTCCACAGATCCATCACTAAGGATTGCTTCCCGAAGGTGTTCTGCGATTTCGTCACGAACACCTTCCACCCCAGGAGACGTTGATCCTGGTAATACGTCTCCGCGATAGGCAGAGAGAGCAACACGATGAGCTCCGCGGTCTAACAGTGCGACAACGTGCTGGGCATCCACCTCAACTTTGTCGGACAAGCGATACGGCTTGGACTCTGGCGCGATCCCTGGTTGGAACTTATCCAGTAGCTTGCGCAAGCGCACCATTTCTGCGCGAAGTCGTTGAGTGGCTGTGGGGTCGCCCCAGAGCATTTCAGATAAACGTTCAGCGGAAAGTCCCGCCCGATTAAACGCCAACAGCAGCATGATCTCGCTGTGACGGGCGGTGAGTTCTATCGACTCTTCGCCGCTGACCAGCTGGGCGGTGTCACGACCCAAAATATGCAGGGTTGCCCGCGTTGAACGTGTTTTCGATGACGAAGGCAAGGTGTCGAAAAGAACAAAGCGTGATTTAGCAGAACGCTTAGAGGTCTCGCTGCTGCGCTGCTGCATGCGCTTGACCAATAACTCCGTTTCCACCACCTGCGCTGTGGCTTCCATCAATGGCATAGTGTGACGATCGACAGCTTGTTCGCCTCCTGTGATATCAATTACCCCAATAATTACTTTTGTTTCAGGGTCATGCACCGGAACAGCTGTGCAACTCCAGGCGTGAACAAGGCGGTTAAAGTGTTCTGCTCGGCGAATCTGTATCGAATGGTCCACCGCTAATGCCGTTCCCGGGGCAGACGTTCCAGCCACGGCTTCACTCCAGTCGGAGCCTTCGACAAACATCATGGACTCAGCCCGGGATTTGAGGTCTTGGTCTCCCTCAACCCACAACAATCGGCCCATGGCATCTCCCACCGCGACCAACATGCCAGAGTCTTCATCTGCATCTCGCACCAACAGTTTACGAATAACCGGCATCATTTCTGCCAGAGGGTGTGATTCCCGATATTCCTTGAGCTCGCCAGATTCAAAAAGCAGTGGAGCGAGTAGCCGATCAGGATCTAGCTGCGATTGTTCAGCACGCGCCCAGGAGTCACGCACCACGGTGCGCATTTTGCCGGTGACCTCAACACTGGGGTCGGCAAGCCAAGGACTTGTC
>JBIIGO010000007.1:0-23065 GCA_044236405.1 Aurantimicrobium sp. | reverse complement strand
GGAATTCTCGTCGAAGCACCACCGAGCTCAGAAGAGCTCATCTACTCTCGCTCGGATGAGGGATTCGTGCTGATCTCCACTCGTGATGAAAAGATTCAACGGATGTATTTCCAGTGTGACCCCAACATGGATGTTGATGCAGTCACCGATGAGCAAATCTGGGACAAACTCCAAGCAGGTGTGGCCACCCATGAACTCAAGCGTGGTCCGATCTTCCGCAAAGATGTGTTGAAGTTCCGCAGCTATGTGCATGACAGCCTGCGCAAGAACAACGTGTTCCTGATGGGTGATGCTGCTCACACTGTTCCGCCCACCGGCGCAAAGGGGTTGAACTTGGCTTTCTCGGATGTTCTGTGGCTGAACCGCGCTCTTCGGGAGTACTACCGTTCCGGCTCAGAAAAGTATTTGGATTCCTATCAAGAAGATGCCCTCAAGCGCATTTGGAAGGCAACAAACTACTCCTACATGATGACCACGTTGTTACACATGGCTCCAGATGCGACAGAGTTTGACAAGAAACGTCAGATTGCTGATCTTTATTCATTGACAGAATCTGAAGCTGGCCAAACCTATATCGCCGAAGGGTATGTGGGCTGGGATTACTCAGCAGACGACTGGCGCTAATCCTTCGCGGAAACGATTCGTTTCTTAATGGCGAAATACAGTTTCATCATGTTGGGAACAACAAAGTAGACCGCTACAGGCACCACAACAAGTGTGAGAAAGAAGGCCTTGAGGATGGGATTAGCATCGCCTAGCGATGTCCCGAGAATGCTCAAGCCAATGGCCACCAGAGGAAAAATGGAGAGCCAGGTAATCAGAGCACGTTCATGCACATTAGGCATGGGGTGAGAAGGTTTAGACACAGTCACCAATCTAGTTGAGTGTAAAACTATCTCTTACGGTGAATGGACTTCATTCGGGTATAGGCACCAATAGCTTCCGGGCCATACTCCATGCCAATACCTGAGTCTTTCCAGCCGCCAAAGGGCGCAGCCAGGTTGGAGCCGTAGAAGTTAATTCCCACAGAGCCGGACTCAATACGACGAGCGAGCGCAGCACCATGGTCAGGGTCTTCGGTAAAGATAGAGCCGCCCAAACCAAAGGGAGAATCATTGGCTATGTTAACTGCATCGTTCTCATCTTCATACGGAATCACCACAAGTACAGGGCCAAAGATTTCTTCTTGTGCAACACGCATTTTGTTGTTCACATCAGCAAAGACAGTCGGCTTGTTGTAGTACCCACGGGTAATACCCTCCGGCATCCCTGACCCACCAACAGCAACACGTGCACCTTCTTCTTGACCAATACGGATGTAGTCGGCAACAGTGGCTGCCTGCTTCTTTGATGCCGAGGGTCCATAGACCGTTGCAGGATCGAAGGGGTCACCGATAATGGTGTTTCCCACGACCGTGGCAACAGCATCCACCACATCGTTATACATCGATCGAGGTGCCAGGATGCGTGTGGAGTTGTAGCAGGTCTGTCCTGTGTTTCGAAGACAAGTGCGATTAAGCATGGATGAAAAATACTCCAGGTTGGCATCAGGCAGAACAATGCTGGCTGATTTCCCACCCAATTCCAGTGTGACCGGACGCAAGAGTCGACCACACTGCTCTGCGAGTAACCGCCCTACTCCCGTGGAACCTGTAAAGGCGACCTTGGCTACGAGAGGATGTTCAACAAGAGCACCCACCACATCGCGGCCACAGGTAATCAAATTGATCACACCATCTGGAATACCCGCTGCTTGAGCAGCTTCCATCAGCACTCGAAGATCCAACGGTGTTTCCGAGGCAGGCTTGATCACAACAGTGCAACCGGCAATCAGCGCAGGGGCAAGCTTGACCATCACAAGCGCGACGGGAAAGTTCCACGGAGCAATAAGTGCCGCAACCCCACGTGGTTCACGGATAACCTCGGTGAATTGATCTTGAACACCGGGGAAAGGACGCTCATCAACCTGATCGACATAGTCGGCAAGGCCAGCGTAGTAGCGCAGCAGTTTGCCGGCGTGGCCTGCAGCCTGACGAGTTTCGGTAATTCCTGTCCCGTTCTCGCTGGTGATGATCATGGCCAGGCGCTCTGCGCGTGCTTCAAACTCTTCAGCTAGTCGAACCATCATGGCTGCACGAGCTGGTGCGCCAATGTCACTCCAACCAGTGCCACGAAATGCTCGTGATGCTGCCTGAACAGCTGCATCGATGTCCCCTACGTTCGAAGCAGGTACGGCTCCCCATACCTCCTCAGTGGAAGGGTCGACGATCTCGATTCTCTTATCTGAGAGGGACGTCACCCACTCACCGTTGATGAAGTTATCGTCGTGATATTCCTCGAGCGTGGTCATGATATTCCTTACTGAATAACGTCGAGTTTGAGCAGTTCAATGGAGCGTGCCAATTCCACTTCGGCAATGGCACGAGCTTCCGGGGTAATGAGCTGGTCGTAGATGGTGTCCTCAAGGCGAAGACGAATCTCCTGAGGAGTCTTCCCAAACCACAGTGCCGAGAAGGCCATACCGGTGGGCTGGAATCTCCAGAGGCGATCTGCATCTCTCATAATGGCGTCTTCAATGCCGTTGTGGTTGGGGTCGGTGTCGTGCCCATCGATGATGGTACAGACAGCCTCCACGACCTCGTCGCTATACCCCAGCGGAGGGAGAATCTCGCGGGCAATATTGCAGCCTTCAATTTCGTGCAACACACGAATATCTGATTGCATCGCGTTATCGCTTCTAAAGCCCTCGGAGATAATGCGTTCTTCATCGACCCGGGCCCAGCCGGTGTCGTGGAGCAAGATGGCCAGACGCGTCACGAGAGAGTCTGCTTCGGGGTGGTAATCCAGAAGCAACTCAGCAAAGTGGAAGGACAGGGGAAGGTGAATGTCATTTGCACGGGTGCGTAAGTAAGGCCGAGCGGCAACCCATACTGCATCAAGGTTTTCCCACTCACCCCGGGGACTGGCCCCATTGGCTAAGGTAGGAAATTCTGTGTGGGTAAATGTCATTGCCATGGTTATGCTTCCCCGCCCGTGATGAGCGTTTTGAGGGCCACGGAGGAATCCGCGGCTGCGTCTGCAGGTATTGTGGCGCCGGCCGTGAGTGCCCGGCGCACTGCCATATAGTCGCTGACGTCGTTGACAGCATCGATGGCAAGGAGTTCACCGTTTCGGTAATACAAAACAGAGAATTTTTCTTCATCTGGATTTCCACGCACAACCGTGTGGTCGTAGCCGGAAGAGAGTCCAGCGATTTGAAGTTTGAGATCGGCTTGGTCAGACCAAAACCAGGGAACAGCTCGGTAGGGCTCTTTTTTTCCGGCCAGGGTTTTAGCAGCAACCTTTGCTTGGTCAACAGCATTTTGTACAGACTCGAGGTGCACATTACCTTCGTGCCCCAGTGGGTGTGGGCCAGAGACAGCGTCCCCTGCAGCCACCACTAACGGGTTAGATGTCTCGGCAAACTCGTTGACAACAATGACACCATCAAACATGTCCAGGGCTAACTGATCGGCAAGTTCACCGCGGACGTTGACACCAATTCCCACCACGATGGCATCGGCAGGAACAATCTCTCCATCAGCCAATTCGACTCCAGTGACCTTCCCATTTTCGCCAACTACTTGGTGAAGTTGTGCACCTAATCGAATAGTGGTGCCACGGCGTTGATGTGCTGCAACATAAAAGTCGCTGACCAGCGGGGACACAGCCCGTCCCATCAAGCGCTGACCTGACTGGAGAACGGTGACGTTCTTTCCTGCTTTGGTTCCTCCCGCAGCGATTTCAAGCCCGATGAATCCTCCGCCAATGACAACAAGGTTCGTGATGGAATCCCATCGTTTCTTGAGTTCTTTGGCGTCGGTGAGGTTACGCATATAGAGCACCCCATCCAGGTCAGCTCCGGGGATCTTGAGCTTTCTGGGGTCAGCTCCTGTGGTCAGAGCAAGACGGTCAAATTCATAGGACGTGCCAGATGCTCCCTTAGCCAAACCACCGTGAGTTGTCATCTCGACAGAGGTGATCTTTTCCTTGGTCACCACCGTGATGTTGTTCTCGGAATAGAAATGTTCGTTACGAAACTCTAAAGATTCTTCATCCATCTCCCCAGACAAAAATGCTTTGGAGAGAGGTGGTCGTTGGTAGGGAATGTAGGGTTCTTCACCGACCATCGTGACATCACCGGTATAGCCTTCTTCGCGCAGCGAATCGGCTATTTGCATGCCGGCTTGACCGGCACCGATGATGAGAATCTTGTCGTTCATGGCATTTATTGCTTAGGAGCAATCCGAACGGTGAGGCCATCAAGGTCAGAGGTCATTTTGATTTGGCAAGATAAACGAGAGTTGGGCTTACGCTCAGCCATCGCTCCATCGAGCATGTCGTCTTCGAGGTCGTTAACTCCGCCAACAGCATCCATGAATTCGTCGTTGACATAGACATGGCATGTGGCACACGAACATGCGCCACCGCACTCGGCAACGATGCCACGAACACCGTTCTTGGTTGCGGTCTCCATAACAGAGTCACCCTCACGGGCATCGAGTGTGGTCTCGGTTCCGTCGGGTCCGATGTAGGTTACTTTGGGCATTCGTTGTCTCTCCTGTGTTGTGTTCAAAAAGTGTTAGATGAATTGCTTGCCACCATCAACGACCAAGGTTTGACCGGTGATGTAGCTCGCGTTATCGCTGGCAAGGAATAGGGCTGTTCCAACAATGTCGTCGGGTTGGCTTGAGCGTTTGATGGCACCACGGTCAACGCCGTAGGTTTCGGCATCTTGGATCAAGCTCAAGCTGGCTTCGGTGAGAGTGAAACCGGGAGCGATGGCGTTGACGGTGACACCGTCTCCACCTACTTCTCTGGCCATGACTCGTGTCATCCCGATCACCGCTGCCTTGGATGCCACGTAGTGCATCCACAGCGGTGAACCACTAAAGACCGTTGCCGAAGCAATGTTCACAATGCGGCCGCCAGGGTGGCTCATCTTGGGATAGACCGATGCTGAACACAGCCAGGCTCCCTTAACGTTGACATTCATGACCCGATCCCATTCGGCTGGATCAATCTCCGTAAAGGGCTTGCGGGTGAGCGTGGCATAGATTGCTGCGTTGTTAATCAACACATCAATGCGACCAAAGGCATCCAGTGCAGCTTGAGCTAACGCATCGGTTGATTCTTTGCTGGTGACATCAACTTTCACAGCGACGGCCTTCGCGCCGGTTGCCGAAATGAGTGCTGCTGTTTCGTCAACCCCAGCCATATCGATATCGGCAACAACAAGTGAAGCCCCTGCGCTGGCAAAGCCTTGCGCAAAAGCGCGGCCTAATCCGCCGGCAGCGCCGGTGACAATGACGACCTTGCCGTCGAAATCATGTGTGGACATTAGCTGTCCTCTCGTGTGTACGTGTGTGCCAATTCATCGGTCAAATCAATACATGCCAGAGCAACGAGAGCTCTAGACATTGCTTTTGCTTGATCCGTAAACAATTCGTTGTAGGCGCGGTAGGCACATAACCGCAAAGACTGCTCAGCATCAAGACCAAACCAGTCCATCACGACCCGCAAGCCATGAGGTGTTACACGCCAGACTTTGTCCGAGTCCTTCACAATCGCGTCATTGATATTAAGGGCGGTCAGGCGAGTGTCATGACCATCAATGATGTCGACGATCTGAACGATGTCTTCTTCAGGGACACTAACCTGTTCTAAAATCTCTCGGGCTATCCGAGCACCCTCTTTTTCATGCTGGAGAACCAGATATTCTTTGCTGCCATCTCGATCCGGAGCAATAGCTTCAAGGTTTTCCACCTCATCGACGGTTGACCAGCCGCTGTCGTGTAACAAGATGGCGGGAAGCACAATGTTTTCATCTGCCTCAGGAATCTGAGACAGCAGCGCCTGGGCAATGCCATAAGCAAAGAGGGAGTGCGCATCGTTATCGCGCGTCTTCAGGAATTCTTTAGCGAGGGCCCATATCGCCCCATCCCGCTCATTGAGTTCAATCAGCCCGGGGACCTGTGATGCCGCTGGCAGTTTGCCAGTGACATCACGACCCAGGTGATTGATGCGGGATGGGGACGACATGGTTCGTACTTACTTTTTGAGGATCTCGACAGTACCGTTCGAGCCATCGACTCGAATAGTCATACCTGTCTTGATCTTGGTTGATGCAGAACCGGTTCCGGTCACAGCAGGCAAACCGTATTCACGACAGACGATAGCCGCGTGGCTCATCATTCCACCGATGTCGGTTACCGTTGCGCTGATCTTTCCGAAGACAGGTCCCCAGCTTGGTGCGGTTACAGGAGCAACAAGGATTTCGCCTTGCTTGAGCTGGTCGAGTTCGTGTGGGCCCATGATGACGCGGGCCTTTCCTTCGACAACTCCAGCGGATGCTGCCATACCCTTGAGCTCATTCTCGTTTCCGCCTTCAGCTCCGAGCCATTGCTGAACCTGCTCAGTGGTGATACCCCAGAGCATGATGGTGAAGGGCTCGTTGATTTCAGCAGGAGGCTCGTTGAACGCAGGTGCAGGACGTGCGGTCTCGAGTGCTGCCACAATCTTGCGACGACGTTCGATCTCAGCTGGCCAGTAGGTGGGGCCGATGTAGTCAGCGCCAACACCCCATCCGGTTGCAAGGTCAAACAGTACGGGACGTACTTCATCGCGGGTCAAGTAGAGCATGTCATCTGGTTCTGCCCAGAATCCGTAGCTGTGCAAGAGGCGAGAGAGCTGACGAACCTTGCGCCAGAACACACCCATTGTCCAGTGCTCAATGTAGAAGTTGTGGTCTTCAACGTAAGGGTAAACCGTACGTGCCAGACCCAACTTGCCATTGAATGTCTCGAGAGCTTCTCCAGAGAGAATCTCTGCGTATTCACTAACAATACGGTCGCGCTCTACGATGAGTTCGTCCTTGGGGCGGTGAAGTTTCTCGCCCTGTGCAGCACGGACAACGTAGTCCTGGATGTAGCCCATGGGAAGATCCAGGTTGTCACGCCAGTAGACGTCAGATCCGTAGAATCCGTTACCGCTGGTGTAGTTGAACCATGGCTCTTGTGCCTTTTCCCATGCAGCAATCCACTTCTTGCCATCAGCGGATTTCTCCAACTCGGCCAGAGTTTTTGCTGCGTCGTTGTTCTTGGCAAAAACACCCTGCAAGTTGTGCTTAACAGCCAACTCAGCGAGGTTCTTGAGCTCGTCATCTGGACGGAACAGAACGGAGTCAACACCCATCACCATCTTGGCGATAGCCAAGTCGGGGATACCGGGGAATGACTCTTTACAGAATCCGAAGAAGTCGAGGTAAGCGACATAACCGAGGTTCAAGAATTCAAAGTGGTATTCCCAGTTCTGGTAAGCCAGTTGAATCAAACGGTCATAGTCAGCCATCATCTTGGCGGTGGGGTCAATACCCGCACCACTGGTGACAACCTCGATATCAACCATTTCTGGGAGAGCTTCGAAGTTAATGGCGTCCATCTCTTCGATAGTTGCCATAACCTTCTTCTTCCAGTTCTCCAGAAGGGTGTTCCAGTTTTGGAAGTAGTAGCCTGCACGCTCCATGAAGTGAGGAACGCGGTCACCAATGAGTTCTGGTGCAACAGCAACAGGGCTCATGTAGCAGAAACCGTTGTGGATACGGAACTCGATACCATTCGCGGGAGGAATGATGTAGTGACGGGTGTTGTATGCGCCCAAACAACGAACAGCGAATTCCACACCAACGGTTTCAAAGGGCTTGAAAACATTTGGCCAGTGCTGTGAATCACAGAACCAGAATTTTGCGTTCTCTTTGTCTTTCAGGTTCTCCTGGAAAACAAGGTTGTATGGATAGAGGTCTTGCCATCCCTCAGCGCCCTTGGGGGCCTTGAGGTCGTAGGGCGAATCAAAGCTCTTGCGAGCTGTTGTTGCGCCAGCCTTTTTACCGAACATGTGGTGGTGCCTTTCTCGTCGTTGAGATGAGGGGGTTTATTTTGAACGATCGCTAATTTGAGCCATCAGCGACTTGGTAATCGCCTCAATTCCAGAACCGGTTGAGGTGATCTTTATTTCCTGCTCTTTCTGAGACCAGACTGTTTCGGGTCTGCTCTGCAAAAGGAGCACGTTTTCTCCAGCAGGCAAGTCGCCGTCAACGGCCCACTCGATATCCTGCACACTGCCGTAGTGTTTCTCGGCAGCTTTGGCGAGCTTGGCAACTTGCAGCATTTCTTCGTCAGAAATGCTGGGTGAGTTGCGGCGCTCGTCATTAATTTCTTTACGGATGACAGTTCCTCGTCCCGAAGGAACGAGTTCTTCATGCTTGTCCGAAATAATTCTGTTAATGGGGTGGAGCATGATTTTGTCGATCATGAAGTTATCGGGAGTAACTTCTCCGGAGACAACCATTTCTCCCAGGCCCCAGCTGGAGTCGATCACAATCTTGGACCGGTCACCGTTGGATGGGTCAATGGTCATGGCCACGCCTGAACTGCGGGCATTCACCATCTTCTGGATGGCAACGGCCATGGACAATCCTTCGTCTGGGATGTTGTTAGCCATGCGATAAGTGATTGCACGAGCGGTATAGAGAGAGGCCCAGCATTCACGAATCTTTTGCAGAACATCGTGTTCACCAATGATCCACAGGTAGGTGTCCTGCTGACCTGCAAAGCTGGCATCGGGAAGGTCTTCAGCGGTTGCACTAGAGCGCACCGCAACAGGAACATCTCCGCCACCACACTTTTTCATGAGCTCTGCATACGCGGCTACTGTCTCTTTGCGCACATCCTCAGGAACTTCTTGAGTCATGATGAGTTCACGAATGTGAGCTGCACGAGTGTCCACATCGTTGACGTCGTTGGGGTCTAGTCCTTCGAGGTGCTTGGCAATGTGATCACGCAGTGTGGTCTTATTCATCACAGCGTCGAAAGCATCTGTTGTCACGGCAAAGCCGGGAGGAACGGGCATGCCTGCGTTGGTCATAATGGCCAAGCTGGTGCACTTACCTCCTAAGCGGTCGTGCTCAGGTGTTTCTGTGCTGTCGAAGGTGAAGGTGTACTTTCCCATAGTGATTCCTTAGTTTGACCATTCGACGGGGACCGACGTTGGCACCCGGAATGAGAGGTTGTCGAGGAAGTTAATGTGTGCACCTGACATCAAACGAAGTGAGGGCACTTTTTGTGTAATTTCTTCCAAAGCAACTTTGGCTTGAAGCTTGGCCAATAAGTTGCCGAGGCAGAAGTGGATTCCATAGCCAAAGGACATGTGGTTTCGAGCGTTGTCACGCTCGATATTGAACACATCTGGTTCTGGAAAAACAGAGGGGTCGCGGTTCGCTGATCCCATCAAAACCAGAACTCCTGAGTCTTTAGGGATTGCGACGCCACCAATCTCAGCGTCCTTGGTGGCCTTGCGGCGCCATGCCACAATCGAGCCGCTAAAGCGAAGAACCTCATCAATGGCACCGGTAATCTTCTCGGGGTCATCAATCAATGCTTGGTATGCCTCGGGGTGGGCAAGCAATACCCGCATCGAGTTGGAGATGAGTGTGGTGGTGGTTTCGTGACCGGCAAAGAGGAAGCTGTACAAAAGGGAAGCAATCTCGTGGTCGGTGATGTCTTCACCTTCGGCCTGAAGGGCTAAAAGATCAGCAACAATGTTGTCACCGGGGTTGGTCTTGTTGCTCTCAACCACGCCTTGGCAGAAAATCCAATAAGCAACTTGGTTGTGAGCGTGAGGAATTTGTTCCTCATCGGTCAAATCCATCCATGTCAGGGCAGCACGAGAGTAGGACCACTCTTTGATCTGAGGGATCATGTCGAGTTGGACACCCATCAAGGTCAAGATGGTGATGGCAGGAAGGTCATTGGCAATGTCATGCAAGATGTCCCCGGGTGCTCCCTGAGCAATCATCTTGTCGATCATGATGTCGACGTTCTCGCGAATTTGTGGTTCCAGAACGCGGTAGCGGCGAGGAGTGAATGCCTTAGAGGCGACCGTGCGAATGCGTGTGTGCTCTGGCGGTATACGCGCAGAGAGTCCTGAGTAGGCGGTGAACCCACCGTCATTCATGATCTTCTTTGCGGGGGCACCGAGTGGGCGAACAGGGGCCTGAGCATTTTCAGAAGAGAAGGTTTGCCAGTCATCGAAGACTGCTTTCACGTCGTCATAGCGAGAGACAACAAACAGATTGATACGTTCATCGAAGTACACAGGTGCTTCGGCACGAAGCTCTGCATAGGCAGGGAAAGGGTCATTCATGTCGAATGGCTGGTAGCCGTGGTACTCAAGCTGACCTGCAGGTGCTCCCATATTCGTTCCTCCTCGAACGTGTATATCTACATCGTCACGCCATCATGAGGAATAACCTAGCGTTCTTTCTCACTGAATGAGAAAGTGGAAAACTATTTTTATCGTGGGGGCAAACCAGACATTGCTTTTTCAATACGATCCACGGTGCCCTTGAGTAGAGGCATCAAGCGCTTGACCTCTGAGAATCGATTTTTATCCAGCACCATCCCGACAGCAGCTATGGTCTGACCATCGACCACCACGGGTAAAGCGAGAGAAAACTGCCCCACACGCATCTGCTCAATCGTGATGGAGTACCCCTGCTTTTTGACCTCATCAATTTCTGCGCGAAGTTCATTGGGATCTGTCACTGTTTTATCAGTGGGAGCTTCCAGTTCACGTTCGAGATACGCCTCCACAAACCAATCAGGTTGTGCAACGAGCAAAACCCGCCCCACGGCAGTGGCGTGCAGGGGCAAGCGCCCACCGACTCGGGAGATCACCGGAACTTTTTGTGAACCATATAACTTGTCCACGTACAGGGTTTGCGTACCCTCGCGCACCGCCATATGAATTTTTTCGTGAGTGAGATCAAAAAGGTCTTGTAAGAAAGGGTGCGCACGGTCTCTCAGGCGACGACCTGCCAGCTGGCCCAACTCCCAAATGCGCATTCCTACTTGATATTTGCCATCCGAAGTTTTATCCAGCCCACCCCACTCTTCTAACTCATGAACAAGACGATAGGTGGTGGACAAAGGGAGGTGAGCGCGCTGCGCAATCCGCGCAACGGTCAATGCACCAGCCGTGTTTTCAAAAGCTGACAGCACAGACAGCGCCCGCGAGGTAACACTCGCGCCAGCGCTGTCTTTATCTTCGTGGGCTCCAGGCATTCTTTATTCCTCACGAATAAGGATACTCTCCTGGTTTCACACTTGTCTTTGTGGACAAAAAGTCCAGTTCAGCATCGAAAAGGGTGGACCAATAGTTTAGTAAAAATTTACTAAACTATTGGGAACGACAGGAATCTTGTGAATATGACCAAACGCATCACCATTAAAGACGTTGCCGCAGAAGCCGGAGTTTCGGTCGCTACCATCTCCCTGGTGATGCGGGATATGGGCAGCTTCCCCGAAGAAACCAGGCAACACGTCAAACGCGTTGCGGCAAAAATGGGATACACACCGAACCGTCGTGCAGCTAGCTTTCGAACCGGGAAAAGCAAAACTATTGGATTTGTGATTCCTGATGCTCGCAATGAGGGGTGGGTCACGCAGTGGTCGACCATGCTCTCTCAGACACTACTGAGAGTTGTGGTGGCGGCGAGCAAACATGGTTACGCTATCGTCGCTTTGCCGTCGAACTCTGCCGAGATGATGGAATCTTTTGGATTGGACGCCATTATTCTCAATGACTCTCAAGTCAATGATTCAGATATTGACCATGCGTATCGACTAGGTATCCCGATTGTAACCTATGACCGCCCCAGCGATTTACGCCTCACCGTGCATCTTGATACCGGTTATGCCCCCATGACTCTTGCAGCACTTAATGCCTTGAAAGAATCAGGTGCTGCAAAAATCGGGCTTCTTACCGAACCAGGTGGGATGGCATCCAACACTCTTCAGGTCGATACCTATTTGTCGTGGTGTAAAAAGAATCGGTACGAACCCGTGGTTGTTCGAGGCAGCCACGACCGCACAGGTCTTGAAGAGAAAGTTTCTGAACTTCTGGCTACAGGATGTGATGCCTTTTACTCCTTTTATGGTGAAGGTCCTCACCTATTAGAGATTCTTCACAAGAAAAAGGTTGCTGTTCCAGCACAGGTGCAATTTATTGCAGCGCAGCCCTATGACGGGAAAGAAAACCGAGCCCTCATGATTTCCACGACGGTCTATCACCCTGAAGAGATGATCGACGGCCCCATGGATCTTCTTGTTGATGCCATCGAAGGAAAAGTTGAAACACCCGCGACGTTCTTAAGTCCTTGGGAGCTTGAATTACACCCCGGAACAATCAGAAGCTAATTACGCTTCGTAGGCAACAGTTCCATCGATATAGGTCGCACTGACCTTGATGGCATCCCACCCTGAAGGGTCGGAGTTCCATGGGTCAATGTCGACAATCGCAAAGTCTGCACGCTTGCCAACCTCAAGACTTCCTCGGTCATCAGCGTGAATTTGCCATGCCGCGTTAGTGGTAATTGCGGCGAGGGCCTGCTCAGGCGTGGCACATTCTGCAGGGTTCAGTACAGTTCCATCTGCTTGGAGCTCGCGCTTGACGGCAGTGCGAGCGCTTTGCAGAGGGTGAACCTTGCTGACGTTGTAGTCCGAGTGCAAGCTGGGGCGAAGTCCTGCTTTGTAGGCTGAGGCAACACGGTCAAGTCGTTGGGCACGCTCAGGCCCAAGAATGGTGTCGCGGAATGCTGCACCCCAGTAGTAGACGTGATTCATCAAGAAGCTCGGTGAGATTCCTGCTTTAGCCAATCGGTCAAGCTGGTCATCGGTGGTGAATGAGACGTGCTCGAAACGGTGACGAATATCTGATGCAGGATACGTAGGAAGAATTTTTTCCATGGCTTCCAAAGCAAATTCAACGGCAGCATCACCATTGGTGTGAACCATGATTTGCCATCCGTCATCAAGACCTGCTCGAAGAGCTCCTTCGAGGCCTTCTGGTGTCCAGTCAGCATGTCCACCGTTATCTTCTCCCAGATAAGGCTGCATAAAATAACCGGAGCGTCCCTGGTTAGAGCCATCGGTGACAACTTTCCAAGCGTCAGCCCGGACCATCTCGTCACCGCTGAAAGGAGTTACTCCTGCTGCTTTCCAGATACCAGCAACTTCTTGTGGGGTTTTCCCAGGCATGATGGCAAATTGTGCGGTGGATACACGCACCGGAAGGCGTGATGATGCATTGAGCTGATGCAACATCGCGACCTCGGCCACTCCGGCCAATGTTCCGGTGGCTGCTTCGCGCAAGGAAGTGACACCTTCCGAGGCACATGCTTTCAAGATTGTGGTGATGCCGACTGCCATGTCTGCGGGTGTGGGCTTAGGTAGTTTGCCAATCATCATCATCATGGCAGGAGCTTCGCCGATTACGCCGGTGAGTTCTCCGTTTGCGCGGCCAAATGAACCGCCTGCAGGGTCTTTCGTGTCAGCAGTGATGCCTGCCGCCGTGAGCGCTGCGCTATTGGCATAGAGGTAGTGCATCGAAGCGTTCATCACCAAAACCGGATTATCAGGAGAAACTTGGTCCAAAATGGTGCGGGTGAGGTCTGGTTCCCCTGGATACAAGCTGGGGTCAAAGAGTTTTCCTAAGACATATTGTCCGTTAGGTGTTTTCTGGGCAGTTTCCTTAATGGTTGCCACCACATCATCAAAGGTGGGGCAGGCATCATGAGAAACGTCTGTCCATGTGAGGTTTAGAAGTGATGTCCAAATGTGCATGTGGGGTTCGATAAGACCGGGGATAACAACACCATCGGGTTTCATCATTTTTGTGGAGGCGTCCGTGAGGCCTTCGAGTTCAGCGACAGTTCCTAACCCGATGATTTTTCCGCCAGAAACAGCCATAGCCTCGACGTGGGGTTGGGCCGTGTTTCCAGTGGCAATTGTTCCCATGACAAACAAATCAGCTTTTTCAGTCACCGTCTTTGTTTTGACGTGATGCGCTGGACTGACCGTAGTACCTGCTGAGCTCAATGCGTCCGTAAGGAGATGCTGTGCGACGGGATGGCCATTGCAACAAGAGAGCGCGTGGGAAGAGGCGGTCATATTTTTTCCTTCGTGAGGTCAGTGGAACCGTCTTCATACTACCGAAGGTTAAACTTTTAGTCTCGTCTTTTCTCAAGGCACTGGAGATGTTCGTAATACGAGTCATGAGATACTCAATACATGAATCAAGATCAAGGTCTGTTGACTGAAGAACCAGGACTATTTGCTTTCATTATTGCGCTTGTCATCTGGAGCACTATCTGGAAAGCATTTGCGTTGTACCGTGCAGGTGCAAACCAAAGCAAACCATGGTTCATCGTCCTGTTCTTTCTCAACACCGCAGGAATCCTTGAGATTTTGTACCTGTTTGTCTTTTCCAAGCGCAGAAAGTAATTTCACTCGGGTCGTTGGACCTTCCGCTTAACTGTTGCCTCCCGCGCTACATTGGGGGGTATGACTTCCCCACGTAATCGTTGGCTCGGGCTGATATTTATCAGCCTTGCCGTATCTCTCATCATCGTTGACTCCACTATCATCAACGTTTCTATCCCTTCCATCATTGAAGACTTAGGAATTAGCAGTACCCAAGTGCAGTGGGTGCAAGAGTCATACACCCTTGTCTTTGCAGCACTTTTGTTGGTCTTTGGAACATTAGCTGACCGCTTCGGACGTCGTCGCCTGATGATCCTGGGTATGAGCATCTTTGTGGTGTCCTCGGTTATTGCCGGTCTTTCGCAAACCGGAGACATGTTGATTGCTGCTCGTGTCTTGCAGGGTATTGGTGGCGCGATGGTGCTGCCCACAACCTTGAGTTTGGTTAACGCCACCTTCCAAGGAAAAGAACGCGGAATTGCGTTTGCTATTTGGGGTTCCACCATCGGAGGTATGGTTGCCGTCGGACCGCTTTTGGGTGGATGGCTCACAACCGACTACTCGTGGCGCTGGGCATTTGGAATTAATATTCCCCTCGGTTTGATTATCATCATTGGCGCTCTGCTGACCGTTCCTGAGTCCAAAGAAGGTGGCTCTAAGTCCATTGACTGGCTGGGTGCCTTCTACTCCGTCATCGCCATGGCAGCCCTCGTTTTCGGCCTGATTGAAGGCCGCGTCTATGGCTGGTGGGAAGTTAACAAACCATTCACGATCGGCGATTGGACGTGGCCAGGGAATATCTCAATCATTCCGGTGATGTTCCTGATCTTTGTTTTGGCAACCTTGGCCTTCTTGGCTCACGGCTCAAACAGGATGAAGGCCGGTAAGCCAACTCTGGTGAACTTCAAGCTGTTCTCCATCGCCTCCTTCCGAAATGGAAACCTTGCCGCGATGGTGATTTCTTTGGGTGAATTCGGCCTGATTTTGTCCCTGCCACTATGGCTCCAGTTCGTTGTTGGCTACGACGCATTGCAAACAGGATTTGTTCTGCTCGCTCTAGCAGCCGGTGCCTTCCTGGCATCAGGAATTAGTGGGGCCATTGGTCACCGAGTTTCTCCCGTGTCCCTCGTTCGAGCAGGTATCGTCCTTGAAATCATCGGTGTTGCCGGAGTTGGGATTGCCATTTCACCGAGCTCCACCTGGGTCGACGTCGTTCCTTTCCTCTTTGTCTATGGTTTGGGTGTTGGTCTAGCTACCGCGCAGCTGACCAACGTGATTTTGAAAGACGTCCCTGTCAATGAATCTGGTCAGGCCTCAGGTACACAGAGCACATCGCGTCAACTTGGTTCTGCGCTCGGTATTGCCTTACTGGGAACAATCTTGTTCACCTCAATTCAGATTCAGATGACCAACCAGCTCACAGATGACGGTTTGCCTCCAGCTCAGGTTGAGCAATACACCACAGCTGTGGTTGATTCAGCAGGTGGAGCAATCGTTCAATTCGAACAAAACCCAGAGACTGCTCAAGTCGCTGTGGCAGCTAAAGAAGCTGTGTCAGATGGAACCAAGTTTGGTGCTTTCGCCGCAGCAGGATTCCTCGTGTTTGGATTCCTGGCAACACTGTCACTGGGCTCAACTCGTAAAGAGGAAGTCTCCCGAATGAAAACTGATTCGCCAGACCACGTGATCTAAGTTCAGGTATAAAGACTGACGGGAGCTCCTCATCGAGGAGCTCCCGTCGGAGTTAAGCGTTATTGCTTTTCAGGTTCGGGCATCTGTCCCGAGAGTTTGAGGTGTTCGTAGTATTCGTACGCCTCAGCCTGACGTTGGGCTTCAACGCCGGTGGCGATCTCAGCACGGAGGTGATCTTGGGTATATCCGAATGCATCAACGAGGTCTTGTGCGTGCGGACGAAGACGCTCAATCAGTCGATCGACGTATGCACTTACTGCACTGGCTCGTTGAGCAGAGAGCTTGCCATTGATGACATACCAGGCCAGGTTCTTCTCAATCAGTTCGAATCCAAACAGGTCACGAACCCACGTCAACACAGTCTTGGTGTCTGGATCGCTGATGCGCTCTAATCCCTCGGTGAAGGCTTCCCACTGAAGGAGTTCGGCGTGTGCTTTGGCAGCCTCAATGAGTTTGGTCTGTTGTGCATTAAATGCCTCAGCTTGCTCGCCACGCTTTTTCGCATCGCGTAATTCCACAGCAATTTCGGCAATCATCGACTCGACTCGATCCGAAAGCAGCTCATGCTGTTCTTCTGGCTCTCGCATTTCGTTCACTGATCGAGCGGTGGATCCAAGGTCATGAACATTTTGACCCAGTCGACGCAAACCTGTTCCCACCACGGCCCGTTCAGCGACCTGCTCAACGGCTAGTTTGGCTAGCGTTGTGGGGTTTGCTTTGGCAAACTTCTTACTGAAGTCGGTGAGCAAACGCTTGGCGACCAGCTGCAAGAGCACATTGTTATCACCCTCAAAGGTGGCAAAGATATCGAGGTCTGCTCGTAAACCGGTCAATCGGTTTTCCGCAAGGAAGCCTTGTCCTCCACATGCCTCGCGGCACTCTTGCAGAGTGTCCAAGGCATGCCAGGTGGACAGTGGCTTCAACGCTGCCGCCAAGGTCTCTAGGTCTTGACGGCTTTCGTCGGTGTCATCAACACCACTAAAGACTTCATCAAATTTTTCTAGTAACACCTCGTGCGCAAAGGTTTGTGCATAGGTGGTGGCAATCAGCGGAATCAAGCGACGTTGATGACGTTGGTAATCCAGTAGCACTGTTTCTTGTTTACCTTCTTGGGCAAACTGGCGACGCTGGTTCGAATAAGTCACCGCAATTTGCAGCGCTACTTTGGACGCATTAACGCAGGCACCATCGAGGGAGACGCGTCCTTGAACGAGCGTTCCCAACATGGTGAAGAAACGGCGGCCTGGACTCTTGATGGGTGAGGTATAGGTGCCATCTTCGGCGACGTCACCATAACGATTCAACAGATTAGTTCGGGGCACACGAACGTGGGTGAAGTGCAAACGGCCATTATCAATACCGTTCAGACCGCCCTTGAGGCCGTCATCTTCCCCGCCGATGCCGGGATAGAAGTTTCCGCTCTCGTCACGTAGCGGAACATAGAACGCATGCACTCCGTGGTTGACACCCTTGGTGATGAGTTGGGCAAACACAACGGCGGCTTTACCGTGCAGGGCAGCGTTGCCGAGGTAATCTTTCCACGCTCCGCGGAACGGAGTATGAATAACCCATTCTTGAGTTGCAGGGTCATAGGTTGAGGTTGTGCCCAGTGATGACACATCAGAACCGTGACCAGTTTCGGTCATGGCATAGACACCCGGGGTTGTCAGATCAAGAGCACCTGGCAACCATTTCTTGTGGTGTTCTTCTGTCCCCAGGTGCTGAATAGCGGAAGAAAACAAGCCCCACTGCACACCAGACTTAATCTGCATGGAGGGATCGGCAACCACAAGTTCTTCGAAAGCGGCGAGGTGACCGCCGTGATCTTCATGTCCACCCATGTTCTTGGGATACGCACGGTGAACTTGACCGTTTTCAACCAGGAGTTTCAACTGGCCAAGTACTCGGGCACGCTGATCTGCCATAGACAGACCTGGGATGGAGTGCATCTCAGGGGAGGCAGCCAGGATTCGAGAGTTCTTTCTAATCTCTGCCCATTTACCCAGAAGAATCTCTCCGAGTTCTTCTGTATTGACCGTGACGAGGTCGTCTGCTGTTTCCACGCTGTCGATAACCGACATCAGTTTTCACCTTTCATCGTGAACATCTACAAATCCACCTCTATTTCATGCCACCTGCGTAAAGTATTCAAACTGGCTGTGGTACTCCTACAAAATCCCCTTTTTCTCTCCCTCAACATTTGTGTGTCAACACATAGGCTGGGTAGATGCTCACCGTGATTTTTGGCTTTTCTGGGTCACTGCTTTTTGGAAGCGCGGACTTCCTTGGTGGCTTAGCTTCTAAGCGGATGGGTGCCCTATTAGCAACAGGCATCTCAGCCATTTTGGGTTTGTTTGTGATGCTGACCCTAACTTTGATTATTCCGGGCAATCTCACTCCCGAAATTATCGGCTGGGGGCTGCTGTCTGGAGCCATCGGAGCCGTGGCGATATTGCTGCTATACGCATCGCTGGCCATTGGTCCGATGAGTATTTTGTCTCCGTTAGGAGCTCTTGTTTCAGCTGTCTTCCCAGTGTTATGGGCAATCTTTATCGCAGGCGAGACCCTACAGTGGTATGGCTACATTGCCTTAGGGATTGGTGCCGTTGCCATTGTGTTGGTCGCTATTGTTCCTGAGAAGAATGCGGTGAGACCATCACTTCGTGGCATTCTCTTTGCCACCGCAGCAGGAATCCTGATCGGTGTCTTCCTGATCATCATGGATCAGATTCCCAAAGATGCTGGGCTCTACCCGTTGGTCTTCAACCGCATGGTGAACATCACCATCATGTTCTCGGCGTTAGCTGTGGTGTTGCTGGTCAAGTACGCCCACCGTCACGGGCTCTTCGGCAGAGACGGTCGACCTCGTGCAGACATTGTTGTCGGAGACAAAGGTGCAACCGATTACAAAAACGGCATCATGCTTGCGCTGGGGTGTGGGGTGCTCGATTCCCTCGGCAACAGCTTGCTGTTGCTGGGAATCCAGACCGGAAACTTAAGCGTGATGGCAGTACTCACCGCACTTTATCCAGCCGGAACAATCATTCTGGCGGCTATTGTGCTGCGGGAAAGAATTACGAAACTGCAGCTGACAGGGATGATTCTTGCCCTTGCAGCTGCAGCACTACTAGCTGTGAGCTAGCTCGCGAATTAATTCATCACCGGGACGAGCAGACACCATAGCAGCGTCAATCTCAGCACGGTTAAGCAAGTCGCTCATACGACGCTGACGTGCTTTAGGAATCAGGGTCACAACAGTTCCCTCTTTCCCGGCACGACCGGTGCGGCCTGAGCGGTGCATGTAGGTTTTGTATTCGTCAGGTGCATCAGCTTGGATAACCAAGTCAATGTCGTCAACGTGAATACCGCGAGCTGCAACATCTGTTGCAACAAGAACATTCACACGACCACTGGTGAGCATCTGCAAGTTACGCGTACGACGGTTCTGGTTCAGATCACCGTGCAAGCTGGTGGCAGGAATACCTGCGTCATCCAACATATCTGCCAGGGTTTCTGCATAGGAACGAGTACGAGTAAAGATCAGAGTCTTTCCTCCGCGGTCAGCAAGCTCTTCGATGATGGCGGTTTTATCCCGCTGATCAACAATGAGAACACGGTGATCGATGGTGGAAGACGCTTGATCTTCACCAGCAACTTCGTGAACGCTGGGCTCAACCAAGAATTCATTCACAATCGCGGCAACACCCTTATCCAAGGTTGCAGAGAACAGCAGACGCTGTCCGCCGGGACGTGTCGAACGAAGAATACGCTGCACGGGCTCGAGGAAGCCCAGATCACACATGTGATCTGCTTCATCGAGAACAGTGATCGTGATCTTGCCGAGGTCAATGTGACCTTGCTTGACCAAATCTTCCAGGCGACCAGGAGTGGCAATAATGATGTCCACACCACGGCGAAGACTCATCACCTGCTTACCCTGAGGAACTCCACCAAAGATAGTGGTGGTGAATAAGCCAACAGAACGTGCAATGGGCTGAACGGTGCGGTCAATCTGCATCGCCAACTCACGGGTAGGAGCCAGAATCAGGGCGCGCGCAGCGCGTCCTTGCTTGCGGTCTTTCCCGCCATTGTTTTCCATCAGGCGCTCCACAAGAGGTGCTCCGAAGGCAATGGTCTTGCCAGATCCCGTTTTACCGCGACCTAAAACATCCTTGCCCGCAAGAACCTCAGGAATAGTTGCAGCCTGAATGGGGAAAGGTGCGGTTGCACCCATCTGAGTCAGCTGACGGCTGATGTTGTCGCCGAGCCCTAAATCAGAGAAGGTTTTTCCGAGAACATCGCCCACCAAAATTGCTTGAGCTTCCAGACGTTCCAAAACGACATCTTCAGCTGGAGTGAATCCACCCTTTTCTGATTTGTCTGGGTAGAAATCTGAACTGCGGCTGCTGGATGAACGCTCTTTGTTCTCGTAGCGTGAGCCACCTGAACGGTCATCGCGGTCATAGCGAGGACGAGCAGGTCGTTCGTCACGATCGTAACGAGGACGAGCTGGGCGGTCATCGCGGTCGTAACGTGGACGTGCGGGACGCTCGTCACGATCAAAGCGGGGACGCGCGGGGCGTTCGTCACGGCCATAGCTGGGGCGATCTCCACGGGGGCGATCTGAACCAGTGCGGTCCGAGCGGTATCCCTCACGAGAAGATGATCCTTCATCACGGCGTGAACCATAGCGAGGTGCCCGGTCGTAACGATCTTCGCCTGAACGTGGACGCGCAGGGCGATCGTCACGGTCATAACGAGGGCGATCTGAACGGGTTGCTGTTGCAGAACGAGGAGCACGTGTATCCACGCGACCATCTTCATTGCGACGTGCTTGACGCTCGTCAGCATTCCAGCGAGTTTTCTTCACTGGTTCTGCTTCTTCAGCACGGTAGCCACGGTGACCGGGGCTGCGTGATCCTGCAGGTGCGCTTTTCTTTTTGGCACCGTAACGCGGATCAAAGTTCTTCGCCGGGCGACCGCCGGCAGGTTTCTTATTTTTAGGCATAACCTTAACTTCTGGGTTGGATTCTCTGTAAAAAACAGCACACACGTGCTGTTATGAACCCGGGCAGTCTATGGCCGGGACCGATTCACTTAGAGTGACTATCACCAACAGGATTGTTGGGGAACCGGCCCACCTGACTTACAAACCCATCCGCACAAGGTGCGGTGTCAAGAGCCGACTTTTCCAGTGTAGGGCAGTGTGGCCAATTAACCTAGTGCGGGAGGGGCTCGAGGGGGACGATATCGTCATCTTTGTCGTTCGAGGTTCCGGCAATTTTGGCCTTACGCCCCTTAGTTGGCCACTCCACAATCAACATGGCGGCCACCATAAACCCACCACCAATAATGGTGCGTAGCGCTAATTCTTCTTGACCGACACCGACGGAAATCAGTGCGGTGAACACAACTTCGAACGTCAACACGATGGCCACCCGAGAAGGGTCCATTCGAGCTTGCGCCCAGGTTTGAACAAAGAATGCAATCACCGTTCCAAAGATGGCCGTGAATAAGACGGCGTACCACACCTCAATCGTGGGAGGTGAGACATAGCCGTCTGGAAGAGCGCCGATCCAGCTGACAACGGTAACAAAAAATAATTGAACGAAGGTCAGAGCGTAGGAGTCAAGTCCAGCGCTGTATCGTCCTAGGCCAACAATGTGCAGGGCGTACAACACCGCACACACAATGCCCCAAATTTGGCCAACTTCAATGCTGACACCGGTAATCGAGATCAAACCCAAACCGATGAGGGCCAAGATTGCACCGATGGCAACTTTGATCCCGATTTTCTTGCGGAAAATAATCCAACCCAAAATGGGAGTCAACACCACATAGGTCCCGGTCAAGAACCCCGTGATCGCAGCCGTGGTGAGATCAAGGGCCAGTGTCTGAGTGATGTAGGCAAAACCTAAAATGACACCAAGTGCGCCACCAATAACAAGCATCCGACCTTTAAGCGCAAAGATCACTTTCGGGCGGATCGCAAACATGATGGCGGTGGCAATCGTGAAGCGAATGGCCAAGAAGTCCATAAACGGCTGCTGGGCAATAGCCGGCTTCATCACGACAAAGGAAATACCCCACATCGCTGCGACGCCAACGAGTGACCACAGAGCAAGGCGGGATGTTTTCATCCCTCCAGTTTAGATGTTGCTACGACGACGTATGGGTGGGTCGTCATCTCCGTCCGTGTCATCTTCAATGACCAAGGTCTCAAAAACTGGTTCTGTTGAAGAGGGTTGGGTAGGCGGAGGAGTAGGTTCTGAGCCACTCTTCTTCGCTTCCTTCTTGATCTTGCGGCGCTCACGACCACCTTCAACAAGGTTGTAGAGAACAGGCAAGACGATCAGGGTCAGGACGGTCGAAGAAATCAAACCACCAATCACCACGATGGCCAAAGGCTGTGAGATAAATCCACCAGCGCCGGTAATTCCAATAGCCAGCGGAATCAACGCAAAGATCGTTGCGAGTGCAGTCATCAAAATCGGACGCAGACGCCTGGTCGAACCTTCAAACAGAGCATCACGAACATTCATGCCCTTAGCCCGGTATTGGTTAACCAAGTCCACCAAAACGATGGCGTTGGTCACAACGATTCCCACCAACATCAACAAACCGATGAAGGAGGGAACACCCAAGGGGATACCGGAGAGAACTTGAAGGCCGATAGCACCGGTCGCAGCGAATGGCACTGAAATGAGCAACAGCAACGGTTGCAGCAAGGAACCGAAGGTGGCAACCATGATGATGTAGACCACCAAGATTGCTGCGAGCAACGCAATACCCAAAGAGTTGAACGCGTTTGACTGGTCAGCACTTGCACCGCCGAGGGATGCATCAGCGCCGTCGGGAAGTGTCAGGGAGTTCAGCTCTTGCTGAACTTCCGCAGATGCCGTTCCCAAGTCTTCGCTGTTAGGTGTCACCGTAATGGTGGCACTACGTTGACCCTTCACCGTGGTCACAGTGGCAGGGCCATCCGTGACGGCAATGTTTGCCAGGGTGTCCAAAGC
>JBIIGO010000064.1:0-6730 GCA_044236405.1 Aurantimicrobium sp. | reverse complement strand
AGCTCATTGCTGATGCACTCTCCGTATTGGATGAAGCACTGTCTTCTCTCTAAATACTTTGACAGTGAGGGAGGTCATCACTGCGGTGACCTCCCTCAGCTGTTAATTCAACACCCACGACAGATGCGAGGACCAATGCTAGGGACAGGTTCTGTAGATTCCAGCGAAGAACTAGCCGTGTTGGTTCGCAATGACTTTGTGGAATCACGTCACGCAGGAAGTGTCGTTGTAGTCTCCCCTCACGGAGACGTCCTATTTTCTCGGGGCAACCCAGATGCGCTGATCTTCCCTCGCTCTGCAATGAAGCTGTTCCAAGCCGCAGCGCTCATGTCGACCGGCATTGAACTGAGCGGCACTCACGCAGCTATTGCCACCGCTAGCCACTCTGGGTCCAAAGAACATGTTGAATTGGTTCGAGAAGTTCTTTCTCGAGGCGGCTTCACCGATGGCGATTTAGGATGTGCATCAGATTGGCCGGTTGATAAGGCAATGCTCAAGCAGGTCTATGCCGACAACGGATCCTCAGCACCAATTTTTCATTGCTGTTCAGGTAAACACGCAGCCATGCTCTTGGCCTGTTTAGAAAATGACTGGCCCACCAGCACCTACCTTGAGCAACATCACCCACTACAAATCAGAATCCGTGAGGTGGTGGAATACCTCACTGAAACACCTATTCCCGCGAGCGCTGTGGATGGCTGCGGAGCCCCCGTTCATGCCATGCCCCTTGTAGCTCTTGCTCGCGGTGTGTCCCGACTAATTACCGCTGAAGAAGATGCACCTTTTGGCATTGGAGTGAACAAAGACAGCCTCCTCTCCGCAATGCTGGAGAACCCATGGGTTGTCGGTGCTCATGGAGAACCAGACACCCTCATCATGGAGGAGCTCAAGTTTTATGCCAAAGCTGGTTTCGAAGGCGTGTTTATCGTGGCAACTCCACAGGGAATCGTTGCCGCGACCAAGATTCTGGATGGAAACCTCAGAGTTGCCCCTGCTGTTGCCCTTCAGGCGCTCGTTCGTGCCGGAGCACTTGCGCAAGAACAGTGCGATCGCCTCGTTTCACGCTGTGCAATGGACGTAACAGGCGGCGGAAAAGTAGTGGGGCAACTCCAAACGTCCTTCTAACCGATCACTGTTCTGGCATGTGAAGAAACGGTAATCCTCACACCCTCTGGAAAAAAGAGTGAATACACCGGAGCATTCCATGAAGTGGACAAACTCACGTGTGCTGTTTTTCCATCCTTTGTGTGGGCCTGCTGAATCTTAATGTCTTGGTTCACTGTTGGGGGTAGCGCTGAGAGATACGTTCTGACAGCCGAGGCGACCTGCGGTGAGGTGAGCACTAACGAGACTTTCCCTTGAGAATACGATGCGGAAGCCAAAGAAAAGGATTCTGCGGCGCTGAGCGCTGCTGCATCTGCGACACCAAGTAGTCTCTTTCGTTCGACATACAAACTGGTAGCGGCCATCACACCCAACACCACTGCTAGCGAGATCACTCCGGCAAAAATGATCAAAATCAGCGAGGACCCTTCGTCAGAACGTAACGCTCTTTTCATGCCCCGGCCTTGGGAAACCTAGAGACCAACATGGTCGTTTGCGATGTAATCGGGACATTGAGAATCTGATCAAGCCCCATCATCGCAGGAACGCCTGGAAGACTGACCCGTGTTGTCACGGTTACCGTCACTGGGGACCCTGGGGTCAAACAGTTACTGGGCGTTCTGCAGGAAATGGTGAATTGGGACTGGTTCATATCTATTCCGTAATCCTTGAGCGCAAATGCCACCGCAGTCTGCGCACGGGACTGTGCTGTTGGCGCAGTCCCCGCATCCACGAACACTCTCGCAGCTTGGCGAGCTGCACCTTCGGTGGCCAATGTTGCCCCTTGAATGACACCGATAGCGATCACCAGATACACAATCGGAACCAAGAGCAGAACTCCTGCGGTTATGAATTCCAGTGAACTAGACCCTTCCTCAGAAGCTCCTTGCCTAACCCACTTTTTCCATCGCCCCATGTCCACTCACCTCCACCGTGGGCCCAGGACCCCACAGCCCCACCATGGGCAGTGACGTACGGACAGTAATTTGAATTGCTGGGGCTCCCAGCCATGTCACCGTTCTAACTGACACATCTTGGGCATAGCGATTTCCTACTGCCTGAGTAATGAGATCTGACGTCCGAGCTATCCCCTGCTGGGGGCTAGAGCCCACCAGTGATGCCCATCTCGCCCCTTCCGAAGCGGCATCCTGCAGAGTGTTTCGCACATGTAATCCCAGGGCAAGCTGGAGAACCCCGAGGGTAAGCGCCGTCAGCAGCACGCCAACGAGAAGGAACTCAACAACTGCTGAGCCTTCGTCAGAATGCCACCTTGAGCGCATTAGAAGCTGATAACTCTAGAAATAGCTTGGTCAAAAACAGTACCTAAAGCAGGAGCTGCCACTGCCCATAACGCCACCACAAGGCCTGCAGTCATCAGTGTGATGAGCACCCAACCGGGGACATCTCCTTGGTCGTCGATCAGGCGGGCGTGAAGAGAGGTGAGTGATTTTTTCATGGATATTCCTTTCAAAAGTGGGTTAGGACAACCCGGTTTGGATAACGAGCAATCCAGGGAAAACCGCAAAAGCGATCGTCACCGGAAGAATCAAAAACACGAGAGGAACCAGCATCAGAACTTCCTTCTGGCCAGCACTTTCCAGCAGTCGCCGTTTGGCATCTTCCCGGGCATCCAACGCATGTGCTTGCAAGACGCCCACCAAGGGCGTTCCGCGATGCAGAGCAGACAAGATCTGCTCGATTCCTCGAGATAGCGAAGGAATCGCTAGTGATCTACTCATGGCCTCTAACGCTGTGGCGAGAGGAACACCAACCTCCACAGCATTCATGACTTTGCGTAGTTCTCCCACGCACTCACCATGTCCAATCGCTGAGACACGGTGGAGAGCATCGGGGAGGGACTCCCCTGCCGCAATACTCAAGGAAAGAAATTCCCAGATTGCAGGTAATTGGATATCGATAGCTTTCACTCGTGAGTGTGCTGCCCGAGTCAGCAGAAACCTAACCCCGAGAAAACCTAGTGCAGCACCGGCTAGGGGCAAAACAATAAAACTTGCAGGTGTTACAGGAACCACTAATGCCAAAGCGCCGGCAATAACTGCTCCCGCTATTCCTGCCCACAGTGTCCAACTGGCTTGAGTGGTTCGGAATTCTGAGACACTTTGGCCTGTGCCTGCTTGATACAACTCTTTTTCGAGAGTGTTTGTCGGTCCACCAAACCGTGTAGCGGCGTGCGCAATGGCTTTGGTAACGGCGGCTAAGCCGTGAGGACGAGAACGGCCTAAACCTCGATTGATAACTTCGTCATACGCCGCAGGAGAAACATCAGCAACAAGAAGTGCGACCCGGTCATAGACACTTCGGGTTCGAAACCGAGGCAGTGAGAGCATTATCAGCCACAGGCCAACCCCGAAACTCGTCCCGAGAGCAAGCCCTACCCACACTGAGTTCGTCATGCCAGCCACCTAGGTTCTTCAGGCAGTACACCGATTCGATTCATCAGGTTGTAGGCAAGAACAGTTAGTCCTGCGCCGACTGCAACGATAAGAAGTCCTGTCAGTGAGTTATATGCTGCTGCGGTCTCTGCCCGAGTAGATAGCAAAACGAGAACAACCCAGGGAGCGAGGACTCCGATGCGTGCTGCAACTTTAATCCAGCCTTGTCTGGCTTCTAACTCTTGTCGAAGTGCTGATTCTGAACGTAAATGAGCTCCCAAAGAATGCAACACGGTCGTAATTTCAGAACCACCTAATTCGCGACCTAACCTGAGGGTCTCGACGATGCGATCTGCTTGAGCACTACCCCAACGAGTTTTCAGAGCATTCACGGACTCAGAGAAGTTACCTGAAAGGGTGTAATCGTTGGCAAACTGTGCTGCCGGCTTACTCACAGCAGATACAGAAAACGTACTCAAGGAGATGAGGGCATCGGGAATATTTGCGCCAGAGCGCAGTGCAGAGATCACCGCGTCCACAACATCAGGCCACACATTTCGAGCCTGCTTACGCAATAATGCACGTCGCGTGTGTGCAATAAACCGCATACTCATTCCACCGGCAAGAGCCGCAATGATTGCAACAGCAACCACCCCGGTGGCAACCCAGGCTGTTGCGCCAGCAATGACGCTGAAAACAGCCGAGAGAAAAACCATCTGGGAGGGTTTCATCCCCAACACGGATGCCTCTTCTGAGAGTTTCACATTCCTTTGTGAAGACTCTTGAGGTGCGCGATTGCTTCGTCCCCACAACAGCGGGGAAAGCATCAAAAGGATCCCGATACCTGCACTGGCACCTAGAAACAGTCCCCAGACCTGAGCTGATGAGAGACTCATGCTGCCCTCAACACAATGGCAGGATCCAGATTTGTCAGTTCAAATTTGTCGAGTCGATGAGGAAGTTCACCGGTGGAAACCAAGACGCCATGGTGAAGCTCAAAAAGGGATGTTGTGGCAATAACCCCCTGATTCACCTCGCCAGTAGGTGAAATGATTTGTGTCACTCGACGTTTTCCAAATCGATCCATTTCGCAGTAGACCACCACATCGATGCAGCTCGCCACAGTGGGAACAACAAAGCTTGAGTCTATGTTTCGACCAGCTAACAATGGCAGTGTGCACAGCTTTGTCAGTGCGTCTTCTGCACTATTGGCATGAATAGAGCATGCTCCAGGAAGCCCACTGTTGAGTGCAATGAGGAGATCGAGGCTTTCTGCTTCACGCACTTCCCCCACCACAATGCGGTCTGGTCGCATTCTCAAGGATTCTTTGATGAGCCTGCGAAGGGTAATTTCACCATTGCCTTCCAAGTTGGCAGGTCGACATTGCATCGCCACGGTATCAAGAGCACCAAAGTTCAACTCAAAGGTTTCTTCTACCGTGATGATGCGATCAGAGGGTCGAGAACTCCGCAGCAGGGCATTGAGCATGGTCGTCTTTCCTGCTTGCGTTGCCCCACACACCAAAATGTTCTGCCTTGCCAACACACTCATCCGTAAAAACTCTGCGGCTTCGGTGGTCAGTGAGCCGGATTCAACAAGGTCAAAGAGCTCCCGAACGCTTTGTGAGAACTTCCGAATATTGACCACCCAGTTAGTTGACGTAATATCTGGGATCACCACATGAAGTCGAGATCCATCTGGAAGTGAGGCATCGACAAAGGGTGAGGACAAATCTATTCTGCGCCCAGAAGATTGCAACATCCGCTCCACGAGGTCTCTGACATGTTCGTGAGTCAGAGATAGTGAAGTTTTCTCGGATACGCCATTCCTGGCAACAAAAATCTCTGCTGGCGAGTTGATCCAAATCTCCTCAACCGCTGTGTCGTCAAGCAGTGGCTGCAAGGGTCCAAACCCGGTGAGCTCGGCAAGTGCCAAGTCTTTGATGTCTTGATCAGACAAAACAGCCCCGGAAGAGTTGGTTACTTCTCCTTTGCCCAAAGTCGACTCAATCTCCTGAGTCAAAATGTCATACGGGCTTTGTCCAACAGAGATTACTTGTGCTTTGGCTCTAACAGCACTGACAATCTTTGAAACGGAATCGGGCATGCAGACCAGCTTGGCCCGATAATCAATCAGTTTCCTGAGTTATCCACATTATGGATTGATTGAAGGAATAACACTCTTTCTAACACTGCTTGGTGATGACGCCTGAAACCACCAGGTTCAGCTCAGCTGGCCAGGTTGATGTGGCTGGTTTACCTATCTCTAAGATGATGTTGCGACTGGCAGCCCAGGACATCAGTTCCTCCAGGGTGTATATCAATGACGTCTGGTCAGCATCAAGAGCTAATGCCCGAAGGAACTCCCCCTTGCCCTTTTTATTGAAATGGTTGAGAGCTTTGAGTTGCCCGTTCTCCCCCTTGGTCACCACGCGCAGATAGAACGTTGTGGGAGAAGGATCCATGGGGCCCAGGGCCGAATATCCTTCTGAGCGAAGATCGAGCACCAAAGGTTTTTCTGACTCGATTCTGCGTGAAAGGGCTTGAGCAGCTGGCACTGACCAGGTTGCCTTCAGACTCTTTGCTGAGACCGAAAGTTTGGAATCAAAAGACAGGCGATAAGCAGGTATATGATCCCTTGCAGAAACGGGGCCCAGTAGAGCAGAGTGAATCATGACGCTCTGGGCAAGAAACTGCCTCGAGGCTTCAGACAAGTTGATTGCTGCTAACCCGTCATACAAAACACCGGTATACCGATCCATCGCCGGCATGGTTGCCGAGTCCAGGACGTCCCTGTTGCGGTCTATTTCACCGAGCTGTTTGGGGCTGAGCTTGAGTGCGGCGGCGCATTCTTTTGGTTTTTTGGCCAAAGAAACGACTGCCTTGGCGACGTTGCCTCGAACAACATCTAGCTCTGGCAAAGCTAAGGAGTGCTCAGCTAACGCCTGACTGAGCGGCGGACCATCACCACCATCACGTTTGGTTTCTGAGGGAGGAAGAAGAATCAGCATGATGTTCCTTGATATGCAAACGCCCGCAGGAAGAGCAGATCTTCGACCACGGGCATTAAGCGTTTGTGTCGGCTAGGCAACCAGTTCTGCGGAAGAAGCAACAACTTGAACGTTGTTGTTTTCAACCGAGAGGAAACCTCCGGAGGCATTAGCCGTAATTTTTGAACCGTCTTCTGCCGTGACACGAACTTCACCGCCGGCCAAAATGGCCAACATGGGTTC
>JBIIGO010000063.1:0-6793 GCA_044236405.1 Aurantimicrobium sp. | reverse complement strand
CTATATATAGACCTGTAAAAAAGAGCGTGGTACCAATTCCCATCGCAGCAAAAAAACCAGCGATGTGTTGATCGAGAACAGGACGATACCCACTGGCTGCCGCAAAAATTAATGCCACAGCAATCGGACCCCACTCAGCAAGGGATGGTTGATAAATCCCTGCCATAGAGAGCACTTGCAATATGCCTGCGGTACTGACCAATCCCACAACTAGACCGTAGTAGGAGCGTCGATACGGCCACTGTCTCGGCGCTGCAAACCACAAATGCGCAACTCCGCCCGCCGTCAAGCACGCTAAGGCAATAATCATCAAAATCGGAAAAGTGGCCTGGGCCAGCTGAGTAACAGTCGCCAGAAGAGCGTATGACCAGGTCAGAATGACAAAGAACACCGAGGTGTCCCAGCTTGCCGCTGCGGCCAACGGATCAATTTGTTGCATTGATTTTTCTTGGACTCGCATCTGTTATGCCACCCCACACGGAAGCTGCATCATGACAGCGGTTCCACTTCCCGTTTTGCTCCAAATGCGAACTGCTCCCCCTGCAGATTCCACACGGTCACGAACAGACAACTTCAATCCCAAACGATCCTGAGGGACGTTATCCACATCAAAACCTGCACCGCCGTCGATGACTGTGCAACTCACAGCATTCTCAGCACGGAGAATCACGACCTCAACACTTTTCGCACCCGAGTGGTGCAATACATTTGTCAGACACTGTGCCAATGCCCCACACAATGTATCTAGTTGATCTTCAGTAAGAGCATCAATAGAAGAGGTATTTCCACTGAGGTGAACAGTCAACCCATGAGATTCAGCTTCTGAAATCACGCTCATGAGGGTGTCTACAGCCTTGGAATTGTGCACACGTGGGGGGAGACTATCGTCTAAGTGCGCGGTGGAGCGCGCTAAGTGCGCAAGTTCTTTTTCTAAATCTTGCCTGAGCTGCACCGAGAGGAGCCCTGGTTTTGTATGGGTAATGACAGCAAGTTGGGCTAAGAGTGTGTCATGAAGATCTGCTGCGGTTCTCTTTGCAACTTGGGTTGTTCTCACCTCACGTTCAACGAAATCAGATGAGTAATCCAACGTGGGCTGAATACGAGTATTAGACGCGAGCAAACGAGGAGTAGCAACAATCGCTGTGGCAGCTATGGCAAACGCTGCGAGAAGTCGCCAATCAAAGAGAAACTCTCCTGCGGCTAAGAGGGCCCCGGCAAACAAGGCCGCATTTGCCGAGATGTAGCCAAACAAGGCCCACAATAACCGCTCTGAAACCGTTGCAGCAACACCACAGGTCATGATCAGGGCAAAGCCAATTAGGGTAAACGGCAAAAACATCGTTGTTTCTACCTCGGGCATTGTTGCCAAGACAGCCCAGCTTGCCACCACCAGCGTGGCAGAAAGAAAAAGGATATAGAGCGAAGAGGAAAAAACGGAAAGTGGGCTATACATCAACCGCCACAGCACTAAGCCAGGAAAACCGATGAGAAAGCCTGCCCCCACGACGACCCAATTGTTGGAGTGAAAACCAGCCAACATAATCAACAGCTCAGCAAAAATAACGGAGTAGGCCGAATACACCAGGAATAGCCGGGATAGCGCTTGAGCAAATAAAACAGGCGCTAGTTGTGTTGGTATACCAAGCTGCACAACACCCCCCGGTGAGAAGAAAATTCCCCTTATTTTCTCTATTCTCGTCTATTTATTGAGCTTAAGAGCCTTAGACGAGGTAGAAAATGATTTTTTAGCCACAGCAGGTTTGTCTGACAAACGGGTTCCAAAACTAGGAATCATGTTTTTGATCTGTGGTTCCCATGAACTAAAGCGATCTGGGAAACACCTTTGTAAGACATCCAGCATGACCGGCACAGACACCGACGCCCCGGGAGAAGCTCCCAACAAGCCGGCAATCGAGCCATCTTCAGCTGCAATAACTTCAGTACCGAACTGCAGAACACCAATTTTCTTAGGGTCTTTTTTCATCACTTGAACACGCTGACCAGCGGTAATCAGATGCCAATCCTCGTACTGTGCAGAAGGCATGAACTCTTGCAAGGCCTGAAGGCGCTTTGTTGGGGTGGCGACAAGCTCCCCGACAAGATACTTAATCAGAGAAAGGTTGGTAATTCCAACCGCAATCATCGGCACGATGTTGTTCAGACGAATCGAGCCTGGCAGATCAAAGAGGGAACCGAACTTTAAGAACTTCGGAGTAAAGCCCGCAAAGGGACCAAACAGCAGAGATTTCTCCCCGTCAACCACACGGGTGTCGAGGTGTGGAACAGACATCGGCGGTGCGCCGACGGATGCTTTGCCGTAGACCTTGGCTTGGTGCTTGGCCACAATGGCAGGGTTCGTAGTGCGCAGGAACTGCCCAGAAATCGGGAAGCCTCCGAAGCCTTTGGCTTCACTAATCCCCGAGCTTTGCAACAGCGCTAATGCGCCACCGCCAGCACCAACAAAGACAAATTTAGCGTTGAGGAGGTGGGGTGTGTTTCCAACGGTATCGCGCACTTTGAGCTGCCATTGACCATCTTTTTGGCGGCGTAACCGAGTAACTTGAGCACCCGTGGTGATGTTGGCTCCATGGGAGGTGGCATAGTCAAACAACTGCTTAGTCAAAGCCCCATAATCAACATCTGTTCCTGAGGCGATGCGTGTGGCAGCAATCGGCTCATCTCCGGTGCGAGAATCCATCAGAAGCGGTGTCCATGATCCAATGACCTTGGGGTCTTCGGAATACTCCATGCCGGCAAACAGCGGTTCATCTTTGAGCACAGCAAAGCGCTTGCGCAAATATTCCACGTTCTTTTGGCCCCAGACAAACGTCATATGTGGTGTGGGGTTAATGAAGGTTTTGGGGTCACCTACGAGCTTTCCGGCAACTAAGTACGCCCAGAACTGAAGGGAAACTTGGAACTGTTCGTTGATATCCACGGCTTTACCGGCCGTCACTGAACCGTCAGGAGCTTCCGGCATGTAATTGAGTTCACACAACCCTGCGTGACCAGTGCCTGCGTTGTTCCAGGGGTTAGAGCTTTCCTCAGCAACCTCGGACAAACGCTCAAAAATTTGAATGCTCCAAGTGGGCTCTAACTGCTTAATGAGGACAGCCAGAGTAGCGCTCATGATGCCGCCACCAATCAGGGCAACATCAACGGTCTTTGCATTCACGACGGCAAGTTTACGCGGGTTTGGGAACAAGAGGTGGATGCGCACTCCCACCTAGCGGGAGGAATCACAGCTATGCGCCTGCAGCAATCAATTCGGCAATTTGCACAGCGTTCAGGGCAGCACCCTTGCGCAAGTTGTCATTGCTGATAAACATTGCCAACCCACGGCCACCATCCACGGTTTCATCCTGGCGAATACGCCCGACAAAACTGGGATCTGCCCCGGCAGCCTGTAATGGGGTGGGGACTTCTTCGAGTTGAACACCCGGAGCATTCTTGAGCAACTCAGTTGCCTGGGCAGGTGTTATGGGCTGAGAAAATTCTGCATTGACACTGAGGGAGTGACCTGTGAAAACTGGTACCCGCACACATAATCCGCTGACCAACAGGTTGGGAAGTTCTAAAATCTTGCGGCTCTCATTCCGCAGTTTCTTCTCTTCATCTGTTTCGTTCATGCCATCTTCTACGAGGGAACCAGCTAAAGGAACGACATCAAAGGCGATGGTTTTGACGTATTTGACCGGGGCAGGAAAATCCACGGCAGAGCCATCGTGAACCAAATCAAGAATGTTTCCCTGTTCCATGGCGGCAGTCACCTGGGTAGCCAATTCTTCAGCACCGGCTAACCCCGAACCTGACACAGCTTGAAAGGTAGTGACCGTCATTTTGGTCAATCCTGCGGCTCCGCTGAGCACCTTCAGTACTGGCATTGCAGCCATGGTGGTGCAGTTGGGGTTAGCAATAATTCCTTTGACCGCCTCGCCGATAGCGTGGGGGTTGACCTCAGAAACCACGAGAGGAACATCTGGATCCATGCGCCAGGCACTGGAGTTATCGACAACTTTCACGCCGGCAGCAGCAAAGCGAGGAGCTTGCGCTTTGGACGCCGTTGCTCCAGCAGAAAACAGCGCGACATCAATCCCCGTGGGATCTGCTGTTTCCACATCTTCCACCACAACATCTACCCCGGCATAGGGAAGCACACGACCTGCAGAACGAGCGGAAGAAAAAAGGCGAAGTGTTTTGACAGGAAAGTCGCGCTCTTCTAAGAGTCTGCGCATCACGGTACCTACCTGACCGGTGGCACCCACGATCGCAATGTTGAGTCCGTCAGCAGAAATAACGCTCATCGTCCGGTCCCCGCATACACAACAGCTTCAACGTCAGAATCTAGCCCAAACGCAGTGTGAACTTTACGCAAGGCATCATTGAGTTGATCGGCACGCATAATCACCGAGATACGAATCTCCGACGTGGAAATCATGTCGATGTTGACGCCTGCTTCAAAAAGGGCCGTAAACAGTTGTGCTGACACACCCGAGCTCGTGCGCATACCTGCCCCCACGACGGAGAGCTTGCCAATGTTTTCATCCACCACGACATCGGCGAAGCCAATGTCTGATTGAGCAGATTTCAAAGCCGCAATGGCCGCAGGAGCTTCTGCCTTAGGGAGGGTCAGTGAAATGTCTGTTTGTCCGGCAGCCGATACGTTCTGCACAATCATGTCGATATTAATCTGTGCCTCAGCGACCACAGTAAAAATCTGTGCGGCTTTACCCGGAACGTCGGGAACACCCACGACGGTAATTTTTGCTTCGCTTAGGTCCCCGGCAACACCGGTGATGATGGGCTCTTCCACTGTTTCTCCCTCCGAAGGGTTGTAGACAATTGTGCCGTCGTTTTCGACAAAAGAACTGCGCACATGCAATGTCACGCCGTGACGGCGTGCATATTCTGTGGCGCGAATATTCAAAACTTTTGCTCCGCTGGCGGCCAACTCCAGCATTTCTTCTGAAGAAATACGGTTAATTTTGGACGCCAACGGAACCACGCGAGGATCAGCCGTAAAGACCCCGTCCACATCGGTATATATCTCACACACATCAGCATCTAAGGCAGCAGCAAGTGCTACAGCTGAGGTATCTGATCCACCCCGACCTAAGGTCGTAATGTCCCCGGTAGAGCGGTTAAATCCTTGGAAGCCAGCAACAATGGCGATAGCTCCTTCGGCAACAGCATCCCGCAGTCGCCCTGGGGTAACCTCAACAATGCGAGCTGTACCGTGTTGGGCATCAGTGATCATGCCTGCTTGGCTTCCGGTAAAAGACTTTGCTTCATGTCCCAAAGATTTCACAGCCATGGCAACCAGCGCCATGGAAATGCGCTCACCTGCGGTCAGCAACATATCCATTTCCCGAGGCGCATCCACCGTAGAGACTTCGTTAGCCAGATCCATGAGCTCATCAGTGCTATCTCCCATAGCGCTGACAACAACAACGACATCGTGGCCTGCTTCGCGAGTATCGACAATACGCTTGGCAACGCGCTTGATGCTCTGGGCATCAGCGACGGAAGAGCCACCAAACTTTTGCACAATCAAACTCACGAGAAAGCACTCCTGGATTGAGAAATGAGAAATGCCCGGGTAAACCACGACCCAAGCCTTAGCTTCTATTCTACGGGCAGTTTTCTTAGGTCTTTATCACCTAGGAGACGGTGCGACGACCCTCGAATGCGCGGCCCAGTGTAACCTCATCGGCATATTCCAAATCTCCCCCGACAGGAAGCCCAGAAGCCAGACGTGAAACTTTAATTTCTAAGGTTTTGAGCAACCTGGATAGATATGTGGCAGTTGCTTCGCCTTCAAGGTTGGGATCGGTGGCAATGATTACTTCCATGACATTGCCATCGGCTAAACGCTCGAGAAGTTGACGGATTCTAAGGTCGTCAGGACCAATCCCATCAATGGGACTAATAGCCCCGCCGAGCACGTGGTAAAGCCCACGGAATTCGCGGGTGCGTTCAATTGCAACGACATCTTTTGCTTCTTCAACAACGCAGATAAAGGTGGGGTCCCGCCTGGGGTCACGGCAAATGGTGCAGGTGACTTCTTCACTGACGTTGCCACACACATCACAAAACTTAACTTTTTCTCGAACTTCAACTAATACCTGGGCTAAGCGGGAGACGTCAAAGGATTGTGTTTGAAGAATATGGAACGCAATACGTTGAGCAGACTTAGGCCCAATACCGGGCAGGCGGCCTAGTTCGTCAATGAGCTCTTGAACAATGCCGTCGTACATTACTGATCCTCAGGCACAGTGGGCACAGGCCCGGTGATGTTTTCGCCAATGAACTTGGCATCAAGAATTTCTCTGACAACAGCCTCACCATAGCGACCATCTTCCACAACCGGTTCTGGTTCTGCCACCTCAACAACGACTACTTCTTCGATGACCTCAGACTGGGGAATCTCCACAACATCCCACCCATCATCGGCAGGTTCAGGTGCTGGCGGCTCATCCTCGAGAACGGGTTCTGGCTCAGGAACAATAGGCTCTGCGGCGAACTCTGGTTCAGCAACAGCTGTCACCGGGGGTGAATCTGCTGTTGTGAGTTTGTCGATAGGTGCTGTGGCACTGGTGTCACTGGAGACTTTGAACGCAACCCTCACACCGACGTGATCCACGATGGCTTGGCGAACAATCTCGTGCACTCCCCCAGGCACACCCTTTTGTGGCCTAAAGGACGCAGCATCTGCTTCATTACTAAATACAAGGGTGAGCACATCTCCATCGAGAGAACGAACCTGTGCTGTCACAGCAACCAACCAAGCTGC
>JBIIGO010000061.1:0-6831 GCA_044236405.1 Aurantimicrobium sp. | reverse complement strand
GTCACCGAACTACGTGTCTCAAGTGGCTCAGTGAAATGCAAAGAGTCATCGAGTGAGACTGTGTCTCCCGAGTGGGCGGCAGGATCACTCACTTTTTCTTTTGATTGTGCAACGTCATCGCGAAGCCACGCTGGAGTGCTCTCGCGTTCTGTCCTCCGTTTACGCAGCGCTTCGAGCAGATCTGCAGTAGGACTTGAGCCTGTGGCTGCATGCGTATCGAATTCTTCGTGGCTGTCGGCTTCGCTAGTCAGGGGAACTACTGGTTGCTCAATAATTACGGTGTCAGCGATGGCATCTGTCTGGACTGCCCGTAATTTTGGGATGAGGCCGGTAGTCAAATCACCTTTTTGGGACAGTGTTGTTGCGTCAGAGTTAAGGGGCTGCAATGTGCGTTTTTTCGAATCAAAAGCCCAGCGGGCATCATGGTCAATTGCATTGGCGACAAACTCGAGCTTAAGAATCCATGTTCCATTTTCATCGCGCCAAGTTGCCCAGCGTTGCGATGTGGCATTGAGCTGAGATAAACGCAGAGAAAGGAGGGAGCCGAAATCAGAAGTGATGCTACCGGTGTCTGTTTCAACATGATGTTGAGTAGGGACAGATTGGGCAGAGGAGATAATGAAATCTTTTTCAGCCTGAACAGGCCCCTCATATCGTTCAATTTGTTCTGGAGTTGCACCAGTCAGTGCAGAAACTTCTTCAGCCGAAAGCCCTGATCTCAAATGTGTTTGGATATCTTTCGGAGAAACACGCGGAATTTCAGTTGTGGATGAGGTGCGAAGGCGTCGTAAAGATGTTTCATCAACTGTCACCGAATGTTCGTTACCTTCGTCATCAGAAACAATGAGAACAGAGCCGTTGACTTCGACTATTTTCATCTCACGCATGGCAAGCTCCTTGAGCAGGTTTAGACACTTTGAGAATCCCACGAAACAACGCAAAAGTTCGGGAAGTTCAACGCGCGCCTTGACAAAAAAAGTTCGCTATCTCAACACGCCCACGTTCTGGTTTGAAAATATTGCAAACATGGGGCAAACTATCCGCGCCGGGGGTTAATCACCGGCATCACTGACTTGGATAATTATGGCTACTGACTACGACGCACCTCGCAAAACCGATGATGATACTGAATCGATTGAAGCGCTCAAAGAGCGCGTTCCCGACAAGCTCTCTGGCGCTGTTGATGGTGAAGATGCAGACAACCCTGGGGGTTTTGAACTAGCTGGCGCAGATCTTTCTGATCTCGAGCTCGATGTTATTGTGTTGCCTCCACAGGATGATGAGTTCACCTGTGTCAGTTGTTTCATAGTCAAGCACCGCTCGCAAGTCGATCATGAAGAAAAACTTGGTCCGGTCTGTAAAGAGTGCTCTCTCTAATCTCCTCGTAGTGCCGCAACAAGTTCTTCCGGCTTTCTAGTAGAAAAAAGCCAATAGGGCGTTGGATCTTGTGGATCATCGATATCAACGCGTACAACGGGATTAATCCAGCCACGCAGAAGAATCCAGGCTCGTGCATTGAGATCTGTCCCGCGTGCTGCAAAAGCGTGTGACCCAGAGAATGCACTTACTCCTGAGATAAACTCCCGTGAAATATGGGCTTTGCCGACCTTTAGTTCTTTATCCGTCACGATAATCACTGGTGAGGTCAATGCCATTGGGATAACTATGGCGAGGTAGACAATGATGGAAACAATCACACCGAGCATGATGTCAAAAGGAGCCAGTACCAAAATTGTGGATGGAATCATGAACGTCGCCACCAGATACATCCACATCGAAGGTCTTAAGACTTCACGAAAAACAATCACATACCTATTCGACCACGAAATCTAAGCTACCCTCGACACGTGACAGAAAAAATTGAAGTATTAATCCACGCAGAGATAATTCCTTCGTATTCTCACCCTGGAGATGCCGGAGCAGATCTTTCTTCGAGCCAAGAACTAGTACTTATGCCTGGACAGCGCGCAGTTGTGGGCACCGGTGTGAGCATCGCTCTTCCGCGCGGTTATGTAGCTTTCGTAGTGCCTAGGTCTGGATTAGCTGCAAAGCACGGCATCACGGTGCTCAACTCTCCGGGAACTGTTGACGCAGGTTATCGAGGAGAAATTCTTGTGACTCTACTTAATACAGATATGGAAAATGAATTTCCCATTCACGTGGGAGACCGTATTGCCCAATTGATTGTGATGCCTTTTACTCAAGCCCTTTTCACCTCAGTTGACACGTTGCCTGAGAGTGAACGTGGAGATTCAGGCTTTGGTTCAACAGGAATTTCGAAACGCTAGGAATGACGTATGACACAAGATATTTCAGATAAGAAGAGTTTTCCGGCTGATAGATCCACACACGGACCCTTCGATGAAAGTGAAGTCAGCGGCGTTCGGCCGTGGGTCGACCTTGGTGCACTCAAGCTCATCCCTCGTGAAGGTTTGAATCTTCGGCTAGAGGTTGAAGAAGGGACGGGGAGAGTTGTTGCGGTCGCTCTAGATTATCAGGGCTCCACACTTCAGCTACAAGCTTTTGCGACCTCGCGTACTTCAGGTTTGTGGCATGAAGTCAGAGCTCAGCTTGCTGAACAGATTTCAGCTCAAGGCGGTCAGGTTAACGAAGTTATTACTGAACTTGGTCCAGAGCTCCAAGGCAGCGTTCCAGCATTGATCAATGGGAAGCAAGTTTTTCAAAACGCAAGATTTATAGGTGTAGATGGCCCTCGCTGGTTCCTTCGGGGAGTCATCGCAGGCGAAGCAGCGACCTCTGCGGAAAAAGGATCCGTCATGGTTCAACTCTTCCGAGACATTGTCGTTGTTCGTGGTCAATCACCAATGCCACCCAAAGAATTGTTAGTTCTCCGTGTTCCTGAACAAGCAACAGGAATGGCGCCTTCCTAACGTGAGTACGTCATCAGAAAAAAAGGGTTTAGCCGCCTTAGTAGTCGGAGAAGGGGCAGGCAAAGATCACCCATTGTGGAAAGCAATTGGGGGGTGGTTAGGCCTTATTGAGACTTTAGTGCCCGGGTTAGTTTTCGTTATTTTGTTTGGATTAACCTCTAACCCCTGGGCTGCAATATGGGTTTCCGTGTCAACGTCAGCATTGTTTATGCTTTATCGACTTATTCGCAGACAACCTCTGACACAAGCTTTTGCGGGTTTTATCGCAGTTATCGCCTCCGCCCTTCTCGCCACACTCTCTAATCGTCCTGAAGATAATTTTGTCTTGGGTCTCATAACTAATGGCGTTTACGCAGTAGTTTTTCTAGTTTCAATTCTGATCCGATGGCCCATCATTGGAATTGCGGTGGGGTTCCTTCGCTCCGAAGGGACATCGTGGCGTACAAACCGTCATCACCTGCGTGTGTATACCGGCTTGACAGCATTATGGCTTGGGATGTTTAGCCTGAGAGTTTTAGTGATTTTGCCGTTGTATCTCTCCGGAGATGTAGCAACGTTGAGTTGGACAAAGCTTTTACTTGGCCTTCCTCTGTATGTACCGATATTGGCCGTGACATGGTTGATTGTGCGAACCCTGAAAACAGAAAAGATTTCTGAATAAACTCGCTAAACAGATAATCTCTTTGTAAGATATATCTTGATATCAAGACACTTTAGGTTGTGTTTTCTATACAGGCGAACCTCAAGCGCCACCAATGAAGGAGCAGAATATGTCTGCAAAAAATAGCTTTGATTCCAAGAACACTCTTGACGTGTCAGGAAAATCTTACGAAATTTATTCCATCACAGCAGTTCCAGGTCACGAAAAGTTGCCTTATAGCCTCAAGGTGCTTCTGGAAAACTTACTGAGGACCGAAGATGGCGCTAACGTCACCGCTGAACAAATTTCTGCATTAGGTAATTGGGTTCCTTCTGCAGAGCCTGATACAGAAATTCAGTTCACACCTGCTCGTGTGATTATGCAGGACTTCACAGGCGTTCCCTGCGTTGTGGATCTAGCCACAATGCGTGAAGCAGTAACTGAGCTTGGGGGAGACCCAACCAAAATCAATCCTTTAGCCCCAGCTGAGTTGGTTATTGACCACTCGGTCATCGCCGATTTGTACGGTACTGCTGATTCATTAGAGAAAAACGTTGATATTGAATACCAGCGAAATGGTGAGCGTTATCAATTCCTGCGCTGGGGACAAACAGCTTTTGATGACTTCAAAGTTGTTCCTCCTGGAACAGGTATTGTGCATCAGGTCAACATCGAATACTTAGCTCGAGTAACAATGGCACGAGAGGTGCAGGGCGTTCTTCAGGCTTATCCAGACACATGTGTGGGAACAGACTCTCACACCACGATGGTCAATGGATTAGGTGTTTTGGGTTGGGGTGTCGGTGGTATCGAAGCCGAAGCAGCCATGCTGGGCCAGCCTGTATCAATGCTTATTCCCAAGGTTGTTGGATTCAAGCTTTCAGGTTCTATCCCTACCGGTGTTACGGCAACGGATGTTGTTCTGACCATCACAGAAATGTTGCGCAAGCACGGTGTGGTTGGCAAATTTGTCGAATTTTACGGACCGGGTGTTTCTTCTGTTCCCTTGGCCAACCGAGCCACCATCGGAAACATGAGCCCAGAATTTGGTTCAACAGCGGCGATGTTCCCTGTTGACGATGTGACGTTGGACTACTTGCGCTTGACAGGTCGAAGCACAGAGCAAGTTGATCTAGTTGAGGCATACTCAAAGGCCCAGGGATTATGGTTTGACCCCAGCAATGAGCCTCATTTTTCTGAATATATGGAACTTGATCTTTCCACTGTGGTTCCTTCAATATCTGGCCCTAAGCGCCCGCAAGATCGAATTGTTCTCACTGAAGCCAAAAATCAATTTGCGGCAGACGTCAAGAATTATTCTCATGGTCAAGATGCTCATGTTTCTCTGGCCAACGGTGATGAGTTTGAGTTGAAAAATGGTGCAGTAACTATTGCTGCAATTACCTCATGTACCAATACCTCCAACCCATCCGTCATGCTTGCAGCCGGACTCTTGGCTCGTAATGCTGTGGATAAAGGCCTCAAGAGCAAGCCATGGGTCAAGACCACTCTCTCACCAGGGTCCAAAGTAGTAACCGATTACTACGAGAAAGCCGGAGTAACCCCCTATCTCGACAAGCTTGGTTTCTATCCTGTGGGATACGGATGTATGACATGTATCGGTAACTCAGGTCCGTTGAAAGATGAAATTTCTGCCGCCATTAATGACAATGATTTAGCAGTGACAGCTGTGCTCTCCGGAAACAGAAACTTCGAGGGCCGCATTTCACCTGACGTCAAGATGAACTATCTTGCAAGCCCACCTTTGGTCATTGCCTACGCTCTAGCCGGATCAATGGATTTTGATTTTGATACAGATCCACTTGGTGTTGGTAGCGATGGTCAAGATGTGTACCTCAAAGATATTTGGCCCAGCACTGAAGAGGTTGAACAAGTAATCTCTGAATCTATCGATACCGATATGTTCACACACGAGTATGCCTCGGTTTTTGATGGTGATGATCGTTGGAAGAACCTTCCTACCCCAACCGGTGCAACCTTCGAATGGGATGCAACATCAACCTACGTCCGCAAACCTCCATATTTTGAAGGAATGAAGCGCGAAACAACACCAGTAACAGATATTACTAGCGCTAGGGTCCTCGCTACATTAGGTGATTCTGTAACAACAGATCACATTTCACCGGCGGGAAACATCAAGGCCGGAACCCCCGCGGCAAAGTATTTAGAAGATCACGGTGTTTCACGCGCTGACTTTAATTCGTATGGATCACGACGAGGAAACCACGAAGTGATGATTCGAGGCACTTTTGCCAACATTCGTCTCAAAAACCAACTTCTCGATGGGGTTGAGGGCGGGTATACCCGTGACTTTACTCTTCCTGACGGCCCTGAATCTTTTATTTACGATGCCAGCGCCCACTATCAAGAAGTAGGAATACCCTTGGTTATTTTTGGTGGGAAAGAATACGGTTCTGGTTCCTCTCGGGACTGGGCCGCTAAGGGAACTGCCCTCTTAGGTGTTAAAGCTGTGATCACTGAAAGCTTTGAACGTATTCACCGCTCTAATCTGATTGGAATGGGTGTCCTTCCGCTTCAATTCCCTCAAGGGAAAACGTGGGCTAGTTTAGGCCTCGACGGAACAGAGATAATTTCCATTTCAGGAATTGAAGAACTCAACAATGGAATCACTCCTAAAACCGTTCATGTTACGGCTACTCCATCTGAATATTCGCCTGCCGGAAAAGCTGTCATTGAGTTTGATGCCATCGTGCGTATCGATACTCCCGGGGAAGCTGATTACTACCGCAATGGTGGGATTTTGCAATACGTGCTTCGCTCACTAGTTGCCTAATTTCTCGAGTAATCCCAGCTTCTTTAGAGTAAATACCTCCTAAACTGGTGGCTATGTCAATTCTCACAACGATCTCTGGTCCTCGTGACCTTGATCGACTCAGCCCCGCTGAATTAGTTGAGCTCAGTGCTGAAATTCGTGAATTTCTTGTTAGCGAAGTTGCGCGCACAGGTGGGCACTTAGGGCCGAATCTTGGTGTCGTAGAACTCACCATTGCAATTCATCGTGTTTTTGACTCACCCCGTGATTCCATTGTCTTTGACACCGGGCACCAATCGTATGTCCATAAACTCTTGACGGGCCGCCAAGATTTTTCTCATCTACGAGAAAAAGGTGGACTTGCAGGTTATCCGCAACGTTCTGAATCTGTTCATGACATTGTTGAAAGTTCTCACGCCTCTAGCTCTCTTTCCTGGGCAGATGGAATATCAAGAGCCTATGAAATGACAAGTCAGACTGATCGCCATGTTGTCGCTGTAGTGGGA
>JBIIGO010000013.1:0-17750 GCA_044236405.1 Aurantimicrobium sp. | reverse complement strand
CTCGTGAGTTTGGCGCCAGAGCAGTGACATTTACTCCTGCTGAGAAGAATGCATTTCGCACGGGTATTTCTGTGGGAATCGCCGTCGCGGCATATGGCATTTCATTCGGTGCTCTTGCCGTTGCGGCCGGGCTCGACATTCTCCAAACCTGCTTTCTCAGTTTGGTGCTTTTTTCTGGTGGCTCGCAGTTTGCGTTGATAGGCATTATTGCCTCCGGAGGCGTAGCCGCAGGAATTCCGGCTGTGGCATCCAGTAGTTTTTTGGCGTTACGAAATGGTATTTACGCGATGAGAATGGCCCCTCTTGTCGGGACAGGGCCTTGGTGGAAAAGAATTGCTGCAGCACAGATCACCATTGATGAATCAACCGCTGTGGCACTTGCGCAAAAAGAGCTGTCGGCTCAACGCGTCGGGTTTTGGACGACAGGCATTGCCATCTTTATCGGGTGGAACCTTGCAACACTGCTTGGTGCTTTGTTGGGAAATCTTATTGGTGATGTCAGCAGCTTCGGCCTTGACGCTGTCGCTGCAGCAGCATTTGTAGGGCTGTTGTGGCCTCGCCTCAAACAGCTTCAAGCAACAGCGGTAGCTGTGGTCTCGGCTGTCCTGGCAACTATCCTCATTCCTGTGACCCCAGCAGGTGTGCCCGTGTTAGTTGCAGCCTTAGTAGCTGTTGTGTTCGGTCTGACAAATTGGCTACATAGAGATGAACCAGAGAGCACTGATGTCCTGAGTATTCAGCCTGACGATGCGACAGAACCTCTTGATACTCCCGGTTTCCACCCCGATGAGGCAGGTGAGAGGCCATGACTTTATGGGGAACACTGATTGTGGCATCGTTGCTGTCATTTGGCATCAAGTTCAGTGGGTATTTGGTTCCACAATCTCTTTTTGAACGCCCAACGTTTACCAGGATTACTAACCTGTTGACGGTTGCGATGTTGGCGGCGTTAGTTGCCGTTCAAACTCTGGCGGTGGGGCAATCTATTGAGATTGATGCGCGGGTGCCTGCCGTGATAGTTGCTGCGATGATGTTTGCACTGCGTGTGCCATTTATTATCGTGGTGATCGTTGCTGGATTAATTGCCGTAGTACTGAGATATCTTGGGGTAATGGGCTAACCCTCGAGGTTATCCACCCCAGGCAGCCAGGATTTTCCTGGAACTCCCCATCCCCGTTTTCGCTCTATCTTGGAAGCCATTTTTTGAAGTGGGTACTCTAAGCGGTCGGTGTAGAGGTATCCCAAAAGATGGTCGTATTCGTGCTGCATAATGCGGGCAAACCACCCAGTGCATTCCATCTCAAATGGTTTTCCTGTGAGATCTTGCGCTCGAAGAATGACCTGCTCTGATCGAATCAGCGCGTATCGTTCACCTGGAAAGGACAAGCATCCCTCTTCATCTGCCTCTGAGAGGTCACGGATTTCTATAGGGGATACAAATAACTCAGGATTGACTGCTACTCCGCGTCGCTGCGTTCCGTCATCTTCAGGGTAGTCATAGACAAAAACCTGTTTGTTGATTCCTATTTGAGGAGCTGCTAACCCAACCCCCGGTGCCGCTTCCATGGTGTCAAACATGTCTTGGACGAGTGCGAGTAGCTCTGCATCAAAGCTGGTGACAGGTTCAGCTGGGGTATGCAGAACAGGGTCACCAGAAATAAGTATGGGGCGCACGGACATAATTCAAGCCTATTGTGAGGTTCACGCGATACCTTGAATATATGGACGTGGTTGATATCAATGACCTTGTAGAGGTCATTCCCTACAATCCCGCACAACTTATCGGTATCCCTTTTGCTCTCATAGGTGCCGTGTTGATGTCGGTGGGAGCTCAGCTCCAGCATCGAGGCGTGGGTAAAGTCGGTCACGTAAATCAAGCTGACACAGGGGCTCTTGATGTCAAACAACTCTTCGCCCTCTTAAAGCGTCCCTCATGGATGACCGGAACTGTGCTTTTAGGTTTAGCCATTGTGTTCCAGCTGATTGCTTTGGCTTTCTCTCCGCTGATAGTTGTTCAACCTATTGGTGCTGTGGCGTTGGTCATTACTGCCGTCCTGAACGCACGTGTTTCGCACATCAAACTCAATAAGGGTTCCATTCTCGCCATTGCCTTATCGGTTGGCGGTATTGGACTCTTTGTCTCTATTGCGGCGATGACAGCGGTTAACGCTCCGATCACGGATGAAGAGCTCATTCAGATTTTGATTATTTTGGGCGTTGTGTTGTTGGCCTTTGGCATTCTCTACATCATTTACAGAAAACATCTATCCGCGTTGTATTACATCGTCGGAGCTGGGGTTCTCTATGGGTTTGTGGCCACCCTTGCCAAAGTAGTTCTGACCAGCGTGATTCAAAACAATATGACAGTTGTGTCCTGGATTTGTCTTATTGCGTTGTTAGCAGCCAGTGCGCTGGGCGCATTATTTGTTCAAAACGCCTATTCATCCGGCCCACCCGACCTTGTCATCGCAGGACTGACCGTCATCGATCCTATTGTTGCGGTGGCAATTGGTATCACCATTTTGGATGAGGCATCACAGGCTCCGCCGTGGGCAATTGGTGCGTTCATTGTTGCAGGAATTATTGCGGTTATTGGTGTGTTCATGCTCGCGAAGTATCACCCCGATGCCCGTCAAGACTTAGAGCACGTAGGTATCAAGAAAATCTAATCAAATTCTCAGCTTTCTGAGCCCCTGGGAGAAGAAGACTTCTCGCTCAACACCCTAGAATTGAAGAATTATGCCGAAGCCTCTCCGCATCTTAATTGGATGCGACACATTCGGTCCTAACGTCAATGGTGCTGCGAAGTTTGCAGAGCGATTAGCAGCTGGACTTGTCGAGCGCGGCCATGACGTTCGCATCATGGCGCCAGCCGCTGGGCGCAAGCACGGTATGTGGGTAGAAACCCATGAGGGCCAGCCGATGATGATCTATCGCATCAAGAGCTGGAGATGGTACCCCCACGACTGGTTGCGGTACATGTTGCCATGGCTGATTCGGTCGAACTCTCGAAAAATTCTTGATACCTATAAGCCTGATGTTGTTCACTTCCAATCTCACCTCATGGTCGGTGGCGGACTAACCAAAGAGGCTCAAATTCGTGGCATTCGCATTATTGGCACAAACCACCTCATGCCAGAAAACATGATGGAATTTACGCTTCTGCCTAAAAGCACACAGAAAAAAGCTATTCGCATGATGTGGAAAGCCGCTGCGAAAACCTTTGGGCGCGCAGAAGCTGTCACAACCCCCACTCGCCGAGCAGCAGACTTTCTTGAGGAATACACGCACCTCACTGACGTTCACGCCATTTCATGTGGGATAAACGCCGACCATTATTCTCCTAATTTGGCAACAGATGGTCCCAACCACATTCTTTTTGTCGGCCGGATCACCGGTGAGAAAAAGTTAGATGTCTTACTCAAGGCTTTTCAACAGCTTCCGCCAGAGCTGAACGCAACCTTGGAATTTATTGGCGGGGGAGATTTGCTCAATCCCATGAAACAACAGGTGAAAAACTTGGGACTTGATGACCGCGTTCAATTCCGCGGGTATGTCACCGACGAACAACTCAAAGAATCTCTCCAAGTGGCCAAAGTGTTTGCAATGCCCTCCATCGCTGAGTTGCAATCAATAGCCACGATGGAAGCCATGGCAACAGCGTTACCCGTGGTTGGGGCAAATGCGATGGCCTTGCCACACCTCATTCATGATGGGGAAAACGGGTACCTTTTTGCTCCCAACGATGTTGATGATCTGACAGAAAAACTCACACGCGTTCTGACGGCAGATAAAAAAGAACTCATGAGGCTCAAAAAGAATTCCTTGAAGTTTATTAAGGGCCACGACATTAACAGGACCTTAGATACCTTTGAAGCGTTGTATCGTGGCGAAGAAGTTGTAGATCCAGATCCCGAGCTCACAGACGACTAGAATTTGTAATACTCGGGGAGTTAGCTCAGCCGGTTAGAGCAGCGGACTCATAATCCGTCGGTCACGGGTTCAAGTCCCGTACTCCCTACCAAGAAAAAAAGTGAGGGGAAATCCTCCTGTTTTCTATTAACTTTGTTAACTGATTTACCCAAAAATTAGGGGATAAACCCCTGTAGTTATAGTTCATAATGAAGGTGTGGAAGAGCACATCAATATTCGAGTAGGTATCGTCGAAGATCACCCACTGTTTCTTGAACTATTAAGTAGCGCTCTCAACGAAGTTGGCGGTATTGAGATTACGGCGTCGGCCTCGGGTGCCACAGAGGCCAAAAAATGGTTCAAGCCAGAAGATCTTGATGTCTTGATCTTAGATATCGAGCTTCCCGATGGTAACGGTATTGGCTTAGGCATTACCTTGAGGAGAATCAATCCTTCTCTCGGGATTATTTTGCTCTCTGATAAAGATGTTCTTGAACTGATTTTTGGATTACCTGAAGAAGAGCGTCGTGGGTGGAGTTACCTCACCAAGAGTTCAACAAAATCTATTGATGTTTTAGCACAGACCATTAGAGCATCAGCTAAAGGTCAGACCATTATTGATCCTGTCCTTGTTAACCGCTCCCAGGCGAGACCTGGCACTGCTGTTGCGTCACTCACAAACCGGCAGTTTGAAGTTCTTAGGTCTGTTGCTCGTGGTGAAAGTAATCAAACAATCGCAGATAATTTAGGTATTGCTGTCAATTCTGTGGGGAACCACCTCATCGCTATTTATGACAGTTTGGGAATCTCCGAGGGAAAGAATGCTCGGGTTGCTGCTGTCCTAGAATTCCTTCAAGACACAAATCGTTCTCAAGGACTCGTTCGAGGTTTTAGTGACTAACACCACATCAGATTGGGGAAACCTTGTTGATGTGAGAAATCCTCACGGTTTCTGGAGATTTGCTGGCGTTAAAGCTACATCCCAATGGGTTGTGTTACCCATTATGGGGTTTCTTTCTCTCAATGTTTTATTGACGGCAGCGCTATCTGCGACATCTGAACAAATCAGAGTGCTCTCCGCTGCGCTGATGGCTTTCGCAGCAGCATGGCTGTTCTTCTCCTTGACGTCGCTGATTGTCAATCTTGTGTTTTCTCGCTTCGGGATCGCACGGATTGTTGCCGTGCTGGTGATGTACGGCCTTACCGAGTACATCAGAATCCGAGTAGTTCATGCAGCTACACAAAACGCCATTTTGTTAGGTGAAAATTCTGACCTCTACACTTTTGTGGGTGCCATGATGACCGGCATCGTGATGTGTTCGGTAGCTGCCACAGCAACTTTTGACTCATCGTTGTATAAAAAGGACTACTCAGAACTAGTCCAGCAACAGGTGGCTCTTGCCTCAACAGTCAACTCGACAGAGAAAAGTGTAGAGCAAACACGCTCTCAATTGCTGAACTCGACAAAAAAGCTATTGACTTCTTCACTGGACTCAGCGTTCGCTAAAACCCGGGCTAAAGAAAAAAATTATGCCCAATTGGTAGATGAACTATTCCGAATTTCAGACGAAGTGATTAGGCCTCTTAGTCATGAACTAACAGGTGTTATTCGCGAAGAATTACCCTCAGCTCCGCCAATCAAGCCACGGAGAGTGCCATTGCGGGCAGTCTTGTCGAATAGTAATAATTTTTCCTCTTTCAACCCCGTGCAAATAACACTGATTGTTGCGTTGATTTCCTCACCAGTTCTCATTTTGACTCCTCAGCTAGGCGAGATTTTTTCTTGGTTCGCCGGGATAGTGATTGTTTTTTTAGCCCATTACCTCTCCAAACAATTTTTGACTCCACTCTTTCTGAAGTTACCTAAACCGCTTAAAGGATTTTTGAATTCACTGGTTTATTCTCTTCCGGTCGGGCTTCTATTTTTTGTGATAACCCTTGATATCCCTGCGACGAACGGTCTTGGGGCTTTTGTCTTTCTTTATGGCGCTTTAGTCGGATTAATTTTGGGATGGCTCATCGCATTATCTGATGGATTCAGGTATGCACGGGAAGACGTTTTAGAGCTGCTCACGAACGCAAATAATGAGTTAATGTGGGTCGAAACCCGTTTGCAATCCCAGCTATGGCTGGATCAAAAACGTCTTGCTCTCATTGTCCATAATGACGTTCAGGCGACTATTCTTTCTGCCGGTTTGAGCTTGAAGAAGGCGATGCAATCTGGAGACGAGGCTGTGAAGAAACAGCTACCTGCTCTTCGCAAGTTGATTGCTACTTCACTGCAATTAGATCAACGTGAACGAGAAGTGACCTGTATTGAGGATGTTGTTACACAGGTCAATAACACCTGGGGGGCATTGATCACGACCTCATTGTCAGTGAAGCCCGATGCGTCCGCGCTTTTAGCTGAGGATACTCTCGCATCTGAGGTGTGTGCCGAAGTGATCAGGGAATTTGTGACAAACTCTCTCAAACATGGTCAGGCAACTTCGGCGACTGTGTTTGTTTCCTACGAAGACGGTAACACTCTGGCGCTCACGTTAGGTAACAATGGGAAGGCTCTTTCCTCTGTCGCCTCTTTTTCAGGTTTAGGCAGCTATTTTCTTGATGCCGTAACCCTTTCCCATGCTTTAACCAATGCCAATGGTGGAGTTGAGCTCCGAGTTGAGATACCTGTGGCAGTGAGTCCTGAATTTCATCGTGTGGCAGCAATGTCATCAAGATAACCCCGGTTAGTCTGTTCTCGTGAATTCAGTTGCCGCACAGACCCCAGAAGAACAACACGCTTTTTTCCGATCCCGTCGGCATGAGATGGCATTACTTCCTCAAGGCTCACTTGCGTTGGTCAATACACATTGGTTCTATGGCACTGCAGGAGAGTTTGAAACGGTGTGGATGTCGCCAGGACAATGGGCGGCCCGTGAAGACGGGGAGCAAGGAATTATTCTTCGTGCCAGCGCCGAAGATAACATCACCATTGATGGTGCCGTTGTCGATGGAGAACACATCGTGTTGGGCAAAGACAGCGACAATCCTTCCGCCATTGTTTTTGATGCTACTCGAACCGGAACGGTCATTAAGGGTGAAGATGGGAAATACGCTCTTCGGGTCTGGGATTCCAATAGTGATGACATCCAAAAGTTTGGCTCGATTGATGCTTTTGACTATGACCCTTCTTGGGTGATCACCGGAACTTTTACTCCCATTGACGGCGGTCGTTCTGTCGAGATGGAACATCTCAAAGATCAGGGCGTGGGTAGGGACAAAATTATTCCCGGTGATATTCGCTTCACGATTGATGGGGTTGAATATTCTCCCTCTGCATATCGAGAGGGCCGCGCCTTAATGATGGTGTTTTCTGATGCAACCAGTGGCGAGTCAACCTATAGTGTCGGACGTTTCCTTATGATGGCTCCAAATCCTGATGGCACCATCACACTCGATTTCAATAAGGCGTACTTACCGCCGTGTGCGTTTAGCTACAACTTCAACTGCCCTATGCCTCCGGCAGAAAACAGGTTTGATTTTGCGGTGTTAGCGGGGGAGAAGAACGTCGTAGACAAAGACGGTAATTTACTCCACTGATTTTTTGGGCCGTCCTCGCCGGGTACGGTTTTCGGCGTAAGGTCTTTCGCCGTGATGTTTTTCACTGGTGACGTCTGAGAGCCATGCGCGGATGGCATTGAGGTAGTGTCCGTGTGCTTTACTACTCAGTGTCGAGCAATCACTCGATTCCTCGCCAATAAGCTCTCTCACACGCTGGTCGAGACAGTGTAGAGAGTCAGAGGAGATGCTGTGGCTAATCAAGATCATGTCTTGGAGGTCATCCCATTCAGGAACAGATTCAAGATTTCTTCCCTCGAGCCATTCTTGGGCAACCTGTTGGCCCTGAGGTGTCAGAGCATAGAGCGGAAGTCCATCGGAGGATAATCCTGCGGGGGCCACTAATCCTGCTTTACTGAGTCTTTCTAAGGTTCCGTATATCTGCCCCACATTTGTTTTTTGTCGATGTGGAGCACGCTCAGCAAGCTCGTGATGGAGCTGTAGTCCATAGGCGGGGCCTAGGGTGAGGATTCCCATCAGAGCATCACGAACGGTCATAAAAAAACTCTACTCAGTAGAGAACAACCTGAGAAATGCCTTAGAGGGAGAAATTCACACTTGTGAAGGCAAAGTAGAGTGTGACACACTAATCACGCAGCACGGAGATGTTCTGTTTTGGTCGTAGGGGAAGACGCACCACAACAGTAAGGAACATCACAATGACTGCTTTGTCTTCGGGCACGATTTTTATCCATTCGTGCCCTCGAGCGCTCACACCCCACGTTGAGTGGGCTATTAGTCGTGCGTTGGGTAAAGGGGTAACGCTCTCGTGGAGTGCGCAGACTGCACTTCCAGGGACATTTCGTGCCGAATATCACTGGTGGGGACCAGAGGCATCTGGGGCACAGATCTCTTCTGCGTTATTGGGGTGGGACCAATTGAGATATGAAGTAAGCCAAGACGCGACACCTGGCAGCGATGGTATGCGCTGGATGCACACTCCAAAATTAGGAATTTTTAGTTCTCAGACTGATGCTGCGGGAAATCTTGTTCTTTCAGAGAATCGTGTCACGCGCATTCTTGAATTTGCACACGACGATGCTGCCTTGCTGCGGGAAGGGTTGCAACGCAGTTTAGGCACGGCGTGGGATGACGAGCTCGATGTCTTTAGGTATGCCTCAGACGAGGTGACGGTCAGATGGCTTTCCCACGTGGGCTAGTTGTAGCTCCTGAATGCAACAACAGCGTTGTGGCCGCCAAAGCCGAATGAATTACTAATTGCCAGAATGTCTCCTTCTGGCAGTGCCCGGGGCTCGGTGACAACATCCAAGATAATCTCTGGATCTTGGTTGTCGAGATTGATCGTGGGGGGAGCTGTGCGGGTGTGTAAGGCCATAACAGTGAACAGAGCCTCGATGGCACCTGCGCCACCTAAAAGGTGGCCCGTTGAGGCTTTTGTGGCCGATACAGCGATATTGTCGAGGTGATCACCAAAAACCCGCCTGAGGGCGTTATATTCGGCGATATCTCCGACCGGAGTGGAGGTTGCATGCGCATTGATATGAACAACATCAGTAAGTTGTGCTCCAGCCTGTGAAATAGCAGCCATCATGGCTCTGGCTGCTGCTGATCCCTCGGGATCTGGTGCAGTGATGTGATACGCATCGGAAGTGACAGCACCGCCGGCTACTTCAGCGTAAATCTTTGCACCGCGGGCTAAAGCATGTTCCTCTGTTTCCAAGACAAGTGCAGCGGCACCTTCGCCAAGGACGAAGCCGTCGCGGTCAACGTCATAGGGGCGTGATGCAGCTGTGGGGTTGTCATTTCTTTTTGACAGTGCCTGCATCGCTGCAAATGATGCGATAGGGAGAGGGTGGATTGCTGCTTCTGATCCTCCCGCGATAACAACATCGGCAAGACCTGCTTGGAGGTGCTCATAAGCGTTTGCAATGGCCTCTGTGCTGGAGGCACATGCAGAGACAACAGTTCGGACTCCAGCGCGGGCGTGGAGATCCATACCAATGGCAGCTCCGGGGCCGTTAGGCATCAGCATGGGAACCGTCATCGGCAGGACTCGTCGAGGGCCTTTTTCGCGCAAGGTATCCCACGCATCAAGAAGCGTCCAGACGCCACCAATACCGGTTGACCAATCGATAGCCAGACGCTCAGGATTAACCTCAGGGCTTCCGGCGTCAAGCCATGCTTCACGGCCAGCGATAAGGGCAAACTGTGAAGAAGGGTCTAAACGCTTGGTTTCAATTCGCTCGAGAACGTTTTCGGGTTGTACAGCCGCTTGAGCGGCAAACGTGATCGGGATATCCCACTTAGCAACCCACTCTTGCTCAAGGTTTCGAGCTCCTGATTCCTTATTAAGAAGTGCTTTCCATGAGTCGGGCGCATTGCCGGCAAGAGGGGACGTTGCTCCGATTCCGGTGACAACAATCTTCTTACTCATGGATGCTCATTTCTGTGAGATTAGGGACAGGGGTGCGGAAAGAGGGCTGGAGATCCAGCCCTCTTGCACTGAGTTAGGAAGCAGAAACGATGTAGTTCACTGCGTCGCCGACGGTCATCAGGTTCTTTACCTCTTCGTCGGGAATCTTGACGTCAAACTTCTCTTCAGCATTGACAACGATTGTCATCATAGAGATGGAATCGATGTCGAGGTCATCAGTGAAGGACTTGTCCAGCTGTACAGCGTCTGTTGCAATACCAGTTTCGTCGTTTACGAGTTCTGCAAGACCTGCAAGTACTTCTTCGGTGGACAGTGCCATAGTGTTTTCTCCTTGTTGGGGGTGTTTTTCAGCTATTTATCAGTTTATCTTGAGAGGTCAGACTTTAGGGGAGCACAACAACTTGTGCGCCATAGACAAGTCCTGCTCCAAATCCAATTTGAAGGGCAAGACCCCCATGAAGTTCGGGGTGTTCTTCCAAGAGGCGGTGTGTTGCCAGGGGAATGGAAGCCGCAGAAGTGTTTCCAGTGGTCTCAATATCTCTGGCAATAACCACGGTGTCGGGAAGTTTGAGTTGTTTGGCAAACTCATCAATGATTCTCATATTGGCTTGGTGGGGGATAAAAGCAGCCAGGTCATCACTGGTAATGCCAGCTTCTTCCAAAGCCTGCTGTGCAACTTTTGCCATTTCCCAGACAGCCCAGCGAAAAACAGTCTGTCCTTCTTGGCGAAGAGTTGGCCAGGGAACATCTCCATGTCCGTCACGGTATTCCAAGAGGGTGTGGTCCATACCGACTGCATCCCATTTAGAGCCATCTGATCCCCACACGGTGGGAGAAATCCCTGCAAAATCGCTGGGGCCAACGACTGCTGCCCCAGCACCGTCTCCGAGAAGGAAAGAAATAGTGCGGTCCGTCGGTTCCACAATCTCAGAAAGCTTTTCTGCGCCGATAACCAGCACGAATTGGGCAAGTCCGGAACGAATAAAGGAATCAGCCTGGGCAATGCCATAGGTGTATCCCGCACAGGCTGCAGAAATGTCATATGCGGCAGCAGGGTTCGCTCCGATGCGGTCAGCAACAAGTGCTGCCATAGAAGGTGTTTGTACCGTGTTGCTGATTGTCGAAATCAAGACAATATCAATCTGGTCAGGAGTTATCCCAGCTTTGGTAATGGCTTCTTGGGCTGCCTCGGTGGCTAAGTCAGCAGCGCTTACGTCTTCGGGTGCACGTGTGCGTGTGATGACACCTGTGCGCTGACGAATCCATTCATCGCTGGAATCAATGGGTCCGGCAATATCGTCGTTGGTGACAGCCAACGAGCCCCGGGCAGCGCCCATTGCGTATATTTTGGAGAAAGCAGCTCCAGTGTGTTGGCGTAGTTGTGGTCTCGTCATGACAATCTCACTTATCCTAAAGAATCAATCAGTTCTCGGGCCGAAATGAGATCTTCTGGGGTTTTTATTGCCACTGTGGGGGTGCCCTTCAGAGCACGTTTTGCTAAGCCCACTAGTGCGCCTGCAGGTGCAATCTCAATGATTCCGGTGACACCAGCTTGTGCGAAACTCTCCATGCACAGATCCCACCTCACGGGGGAAGAGACTTGACCGACCATCAGATCGCGGAAGGTGTGACCCTTGTCCACGACAGAACCGTCCTTGTTCGTCCATATGGTCTTGAGGGGATCTGATGTGTTCACGGATTCAGCGGCCTCTCGAAGAGTATCGACAGCAGAGCTCATGAACTGAGTATGAAAAGCGCCAGCAACCTGAAGGGGAATAACTCGGGTACCTGCAGGGGGGTTCTCGGCCAGAGCGGCAAGGGCGGTTAATTCCCCAGCAACGACCAGTTGCCCACCGCCATTGAAGTTTGCAGGTTCAATACCTAAGGCTGTGATTGTTGAAATAACGTCTTCTTCATCCCCGCCAATAACAGCACTCATCCCTGTCGGAACTTTCTTGGCAGCTTCAGCCATTGCTTTTCCCCGAATTCCTACGAGGCTAAGAGCGTCGTGCGCATCTAAAATCCCTGCGCCTGTGGCAGCTGTAAACTCACCAACCGAATGTCCAGCAATACCGTGAGTTTTAGAGAGATGGTCTGTTTCAGATAGTGCATCGAGCGTGAGAATTCCCGCAGCAACGATGAGGGGTTGTGCAATGGCGGTATCACGAATGGTCTCTGCGTCACTGTGGGTGCCATGTTTGACAAGATCAACTCCAGCTGCTTCAGACAGTGACTCAATGAGCTCTCGGGCCGAACTGTCTTGAATCCATGGTTCAAGAAATCCGGGAGTTTGTGAACCCTGACCTGGACAAACAACAATAATCACAAGCTCAATTTTCCCATCTCGTACAAACTTCTCGGTGCAATACTCGACACACTATCGCGGTATTCGTTGTGGGGTTCCTACATTTATCAGGAGGAGGGCGACGGGCGTTCTCGTTTTTTCGATCTCATCACAGGTTCTTTGATGGACCCGATGATAAGCGCACATTGTAAAATCAGTGCTTCCCTGGGGCCTGTGGCATCCCACCCGATGAGTTCTGTGACGCGCTTGAGACGGTAACGAACCGTGTTGGGGTGAACGAAAAGATCTCGAGCTGTCGCCTCAAGTGACCTTCCGTTTTCTAAGTAACTTTGAAGCGTCTGCAACAGTTCAATGGATTGGTCGCTGAGGGGAACGTATATGCGTTCAATGAGTGTTGCCCGAGCCAGGGGATCTCCAGCCAAGGCTCGCTCTGGAAGAAGGTCATCTGCGGCAATCGGTCGTGTAACTCCTCGCCAGGAGTTGGCGACAGCGAAACCTGCAAGCGCTGCCCGAGCACTCGTGACGGCATCGACAAGAGAAGGCACCTCTGGGCCAACAACAAGATGACCTTCACCAAAATCTGGTTCCAGCTTTGTGGTGATCTCCATAAAACTCATCATGGAGTGTGGCAATTCCTCTTCGATAGGTTCAGCACGGCCAATCACAACTACTAAGCGGCTTCCTTGAACGCCAATCAGAATATCGGCGTGAAGGTGTCGTGCAGTTCTCCGGAGACGGTCAACATCTAGTTGTCGGGGAGCTCGTCCCACCACGACACATACTTCGCCTCGACCCTGCCACCCTAAGGCCGCAATTCGACTAGGCAATTCATCGTCATATTCCCCGGAGAGAATACTGTCGACGACGAGGGCTTCTAAGCGAGCATCCCATAAACCCCTGGCTTCAGCTGCTCTGGCATACACATCTGCTGCGGCAAAGGCGATTTCTCTCGAATACAACAAAATCGCTTCGCGTAATTCTTCGCCGTGACCTTTCACGCGCTCTTCAACCACTTCTACTGTGCATCTAATCAGTTGCAGGGTTTGTTGAAGTGTGACCGAGCGAAGAAGTTCACGGGGTGCACCCCCAAAAACATCGGAGGCAATCCACGGGGTTGTCGTGGGATCATCAAACCAGGTAATGAACGAAGAGATACCGTTTTGAGCAACTAATCCCACAGCAGAACGGCGCCCAGGAGGCATATCGCTATACCAGGGAAGAGTTTCTTCTAAGCGCTGAACTGTCAACGTGGACAGCTCTCCAGAAACGGCGCGAAGCCATTTCAGAGTTTCTGCTTTCGTTTTTTCAGCAGCCATGAAGAGAGTTAGCTCTCGCCGCCAGCAGATCCTGTTGTGCCTGCAGTGACGTCATACAAACGGTATTTTTCAATCGCTTGGCTGACCACAGAGGGATCAACTTTGCCCTGTTGGGCTAGTTGCTCCAGTGTTCTCACGACTAACGATGGTCCGTCGATGGTGAAGAAACGTCGAGCAGCTGCACGAGTGTCTGAGAATCCGAAGCCATCAGCACCAAGTGTGGCGTAATCGCCAGGGACATAGCGCCTGATCATGTCCGGAACCATGTGGTTGTAGTCCGTGACAGCGATAAAAGGTCCTTCTGAACCGGAGAGTTTGGTGGTGACATACGCAACCTGCTTGGGCGCATCTGGGTTTAAGAAGTTGAACTGTTCTGCTGCGACACCATCACGGCGTAATTCACCCCATGATGTTACCGACCAGACATCGGCCGAAACATTCCAGTCTTGCTCAAGAAGTTGCTGTGCCTCGAGAGCCCATGGCACCGCGACACCAGAGGCCAAAAGCTGTGCTTTGACACCGGCGGATGTGTTGGGCTTGAGCAGATAGATACCTTTGAGAACTCCTTCAACATCCAGGTTTTCTGGTTCAGCTGGCTGGACCAAAGGCTCGTTGTAAACGGTGATGTAGTACATCACATTGGGGTCAGGGTGTGTTCCGCCATACATCCGTTGCAGGCCATCACGCATGATGTGACCAATTTCGTAGGTGTATGCAGGGTCATAGCTGACAACAGCAGGGTTTGTTTGAGCCAGGATTGGTGAGTGCCCATCTGCGTGTTGGAGGCCTTCACCGGTCAGGGTTGTTCGTCCAGCGGTTGCTCCAATAACGAATCCTCGGGTCATTTGGTCACCCGCCAGCCACAAGGCGTCACCGGTGCGTTGGAATCCAAACATTGAGTAGAACACATACACCGGGATAAGAAGCTCACCCTGTGTTGAATACGAAGTTCCCACTGCGGTAAAGGCAGCAAGAGCACCGGCTTCGTTGATGCCCACATGCAAGATTGTTCCGGTCGGATCTTCTTTATAAGCCAAGAGAAGGTCACGGTCTACAGAAATGTAGTGCTGACCATTGGGGTTATAAATCTTTGCATTGGGGAAGAAGGCATCCATACCGAAGGTACGAGCCTCATCGGGAATGATAGGGACGATACGAGGCCCAAATTCTTTGTCACGAATCAAGTCTTTGAGCAGGCGCACAAATCCCATCGTGGTGGCAACTTCTTGGGTCCCCGAGCCCTTGGCTGCGATGTCATAGGTTTTGGGTTCAGGGAGAGGAATCTGTGTGTATTTCGCGCGTCGCTCGGGGATATATCCGCCGAGCTCGCGGCGACGAGCATGCAAATATTCCAAATTCGGGTCATTATCAGCCGGCTTGAAATACGGGGGCAAATAGGGGTTTTCTTCCAGCGCCGCATCACTAATGGGAATCTTGAGGAAGTCGCGCATCAGTTTGAGGTCATCAAGTTTCATTTTCTTCATTTGGTGGGTCGCATTGCGGCCTTCGAAATGCTTGCCCAGGCCGTAACCCTTGATGGTGTGAGCCAAAATAACGGTGGGCTGACCCTTGTGCTCAGAAGCTGCCTTGAACGCTGCGTAGACCTTGTTGTAGTCGTGGCCACCGCGCTTGAGATTCCAGATTTCATCATCACTCATGTGTTCGACGAGCTTGAGAGCACGAGGATCACGGGCAAAGAAGTTTTCACGAACAAATGCGCCGTCTTCGGTTTTATAGGTTTGGAAGTCACCATCTGGAGTGACATTCATGAGAGTTCTCAGCGCACCGTCATGGTCATTAGCCAACAGGCCATCCCATTCACGACCCCAGATAACTTTGATGACGTTCCATCCGGCTCCACGGAAGAAGCTTTCGAGTTCTTGAATAATCTTGCCGTTACCGCGAACGGGGCCATCCAAACGCTGCAAGTTAGCGTTAATGACGAAGTTGAGGTTATCTAAACCTTCATTTGCTGCGACCTGTAATTGACCGCGAGATTCCACTTCATCCATTTCACCGTCACCGAGGAATGCCCACACCTGCTGGTCAGAACAATCTTTAATTCCACGGTTTGTGAGGTAACGGTTGAGTTGGGCTTGGTAAATCGCGTTAATGGGGCCAAGACCCATCGACACGGTTGGGAACTGCCAGAAATCAGGCATAAGACGAGGGTGTGGATACGAGCTCAGTCCGCCACCTGGGTGAGACTTTTCCTGACGGAACCCATCCATCTGGCTTTCATTGAGACGTCCCTCAACAAATGCGCGAGCGTACACACCAGGGGAGGCGTGGCCTTGTACGAAAATTTGGTCACCACCACCGGGGTGATCCTGTCCGCGGAAGAAGTGATTAAAACCCACTTCATATAAAGAAGACGAGGAGGCATAGGTGGAGATGTGTCCGCCAACCCCAATACCGGGACGCTGTGCTCGGTGCACCATCATGGCGGCATTCCAGCGAATCCAGGCCCGGTAACGGCGTTCAATCTCCTCATCACCGGGGAAATCAGGTTCGTTCTCGGGTGCGATGGTGTTTATGTAGTCAGTAGTGGGAACCATGGGCACGCCCAGGTGAAGTTCTTTAGAGCGCTTGAGCAAGCTCAGCATGATTTCACGGCCACGACCGTGACCATGACTAGCTACGAGTGCGTCGAGTGACTGTGTCCACTCGGATGTTTCTTCGGGGTCGGAATCAACGTTGGTAACCGAATAGGGATCCTGGTCGTTAACAGTCACGACATCTTCTTTCTGGGCAGATCGTGCCCGGAGAGCTAAAGGGGAGAGATTGTGTGTCCTCCTGAGTGAGGAGTTGAACACACCTTCCACTCTATCTTCCAGGTGGAAAAATTCAGAATGAGCATCTAGACAAACCCTCAACGCATCTATGATTGTTCTGTTGTCATTCCACAAATAGAAAAGAGCACGCTATGGCGCCGATTATCGGAGAAGACGCACCAGACTTCACGTTGAAGAATCAATTCGGAGAAGATGTCACTCTTTCTCAATTCCGTGGCGTGAAACCGGTTGTCGTTGTTTTTTACCCGCTTGCTTTTACCGGAACCTGCACTGGGGAATTGTGTGAACTTCGGGACAACCTCAGCATGTTTGCAGACCAGAATGTCGAACTTCTTGCAGTATCTGTTGACTCAAGCCCCACGCTGAAGGTTTTCGCAGAGCGCGAAAACTATTCCTTCTCACTTCTTTCTGACATGTGGCCACACGGTGCTGTTTCTGAGAAGTATGGAGTTTTCCTCGCAGATAAAGGTTTCGCTAATCGTGGCACCTTTGTGATTAACACAGATGGAAAACTTGTTGCAGAGTTCATCACCGAACCAGGGCAAGCACGTGATTTGGCTGCGTACAAACAGGCACTAGAAAACCTGTAAACTATTTTGCGCACGGGCCTTTAGCTCAGTTGGTAGAGCGCCACGTTTACACCGTGGATGTCATCGGTTCGAGCCCGGTAGGGCCCACTCGTGTAAAAGCGCCACAGAAATGTGGCGCTTTTTCTTTGCGCCATCTTGGGTTAGGTGAATCGTTTAGGTAGGGTTCTTTGAAGGGGATTTTCCCTGAATGCACAAGCGAAAGTTCACGATGTCTGAAAACGATTTTCAGCCTCACACCGATGAGGAGCTAGCTCGTCTGCTCGAGGAGCAAATGAAAGCTCTCAGACCGACATCTGCTCCAACTGTCCCAGAGCGCCAGGATGCAATTACCCCGTCGGAGTCTGTTGACACCAGTGAGAATGCACTTGATGAACTCTTTGGTGCGCTTCTCGATGATTCTCCTTCCCTTTCTCCTGCAGACCCCTTTGAGGCTGCCAGTGAAAAACCAGTTTTTGATGAATCAGCACTGGGGCTTACTCAACCAATTGAGTACGTTTCCCCTGAGCCCTTGGTGGACTCAGCAGTCAGCGTTGAGGTAGAAGAAGAAGTCCTTAGTTCATCAGATCCGTTGGAACCTGGAGACGGTGACACCTCAGATGTTCTAGCTGTTACTGAGAGAGTGCTACAAGATATTGATACACAGGGAGTCGTTGTTGCCACAACGATAGCGGCGACGGCGTCACCGGAGCCCGTTCCTGGAATGTTTGGCATGGGGTCTTCTGAAGCAGCTCCTGAAATGGTGAATGATTCTCCTGCCACCGACCTTCTTCAAAGTAACCTCACCCTCCAGGATCAGGCTGCGGAGTTTGTTCGACGGGTGAACCAACAGGAGTC
>JBIIGO010000071.1:0-5930 GCA_044236405.1 Aurantimicrobium sp. | reverse complement strand
GTGACCTCACTGTCTGAATTTGTTGCCATCGCTCACACGCTGTGGCCTCTCGAGGGCGCAGAAGAGTGGGATGCATCCGGCCTTGTCGCCGGCGATCCCCAACAACCCATTAATTCCGTTCTCCTTGCAGTAGACGCTGTGGCTGACACCGTCGCTGAGGCTATTGACACTCGTGCTGATCTTCTTGTGACTCATCACCCCTTATTGCTCAAACCCATTCACACTGTGAGTGAAGAACGCTATAAGGGTTCTTTGCTTTCTGGATTGATTCGCCACAACGTTGCACTATTGGCCACTCACACCAATGCAGATGTGGTCGAAAACGGTGTTTCCGATGTCATTGCACACGCTTTAGGTCTCACAGATATCACCCCCATTACGCCGGGAACACTTCCTGGAACGGGCATCGGTCGTGTGGGAGAGTTATCCACGGCGACAACCTTGGGTGAACTCGCTCAACAATTGGCCAAGATTCTTCCACATACTGCCGGGGGAGTTAAAGTCTCAGGCGATTACACTCAATCTATTTCACGTGTTGCCCTTTGCGGGGGCGCAGGAGATGGATTATTAAGCGAGCCGCGTGTGATTGGTGCAGATGTGTACATCACTTCGGATTTAAGACACCACCCTGCGCAAGAGGCCAGGGAGCAAGCACGTCTCTCAGGTGGTCCGGCGCTCATTGATGTTTCGCACTGGGCTTCAGAATGGTTATGGCTTGAGACTGCCGCCCAGCAACTTCACGCCGCACTGCCGGATGTTAGTTTTCGTGTCAGCGAGCTCAGAACGGATCCGTGGGATTTTCTCGTCGTACAGTAGAACTAGAAGAACACCAGTGGAAGAAGAATTGTGAAAGCTCGTCCTGAAGACCAACGAGAACTCCTTGTCCTGCAAGATTTGGACAATCAACTGACGCAGCTTCGTCACACTTTGACTCATCTCCCAGAACGAAGTGAAAAAGAAGCACTTACTTCTCAGATGAAAGATTTTTCACAATCGCTGGTGAGCGTGCAGGGTGAACTTGAAGATGCCCAACGTGAACTTTCACGTCTGGAAGATGATGTTCGAGTTGTTGATGAGCGAATTGCATTAGATCGGCAGCGAGAAAGTTCCAGCACCTCAGCTAAAGATGTGCAAGCACTCGAAGCAGAATTAGCGTCGTTAGCCATTCGAAAAAGTGCTCTAGAAGACAACGAACTTGAGCTGATGCAAGTCGTCGAAGATAAACAAAAGGCAGTGAATGAGGTCCTTTCCGGGCGCAAAGACCTTCAAGATCAAATTGACGCTCTAGCTACTCAGATCCAGGCTCAAGAATCACAGTTATCTGCAACTGTTGATGAGGTGTCAAAGAACAGAGAGCATCTTGTGTCACGACTTCCACAGGATCTTGTTGAGTTGTATGAACGCCAACGTGAGCGATATGGAATTGGTGCAGCTCTTCTATCCCGCAAAATATCTGGCGGTAGTGGAGTGGAATTGACGGCAACTGATCTCGACAAAATTCGTTTATCCGCCGTCGATGATGTTGTGTTGTGTCCAGATAGCTCATGCATTTTGGTTCGGACAACTGAGTCTGGTCTCTAATGCCTCGTCAGCTCATTATTGAAGCCGATGGTGGCTCTAGGGGTAATCCGGGAATTGCTGCCGGTGGAGCTGTGGTGATCGATGGGGAAACTCAACAAGTGTTGAGTACAGTTGGTGTTTTTGTGGGAGTTGCCACAAATAATGTGGCTGAATACAACGGTTTGGTTGCTGGATTAACGGCCGCTTATGAGATTGATCCGGACGCTTTCGTTCATGTACGGATGGATTCAAAGCTCGTTGTCGAGCAAATGGCTGGTCGATGGAAGATTAAGCATCCTGATATGGCTGTGTTGGCAACCACAGCCCGAGACATTATTGGTAATCGTGCGGTGACGTATGAGTGGGTCCCCCGACTTCAGAATGCCCTTGCGGATGCTGCTGCCAATAAGAGCATGGATGCTCAAGCCTCTTTTTCGACTTAGAATAAACACAACGAAAGGGTTGGCCAGACGGTCGCGATAAGACTTGTTCTTAGCGAGGAACGTCCGGGCTCCACAGAGTAAGGGTGGTGGGTAACGCCCACCCGGGGTAACCCGCGAGAACAGTGCAACAGAAAGTAAACCGCCTCCGGTTTTCCGGCGGTAAGGATGAAACGGTGGTGTAAGAGACCACCAGCAGGCTGGGTGACCAGCTTGGCTAGGTAAACCTCACCCGGAGCAAGGTCAGACAGAGAACGGTGAAGCTACTCGCTGAGTTCTCGGGTAGACCGCTAGAAGATTACGGCAACGTAATTTCCAGATAGATGGCCGTCACGTGAAAACGAACAGAACCCGGCGTACCGGCTGACCCTCTCGTTATTTTTCTTCAACCGCTAAACGCGCTGCTCCCATAATCCCCGCCCTGTTGAACAAGGTTGCGGGAACAATGGGTGTTTTGAGATCCAGCAGTGGGAGGAACTGGTCGTAACTTTTGGAGACGCCTCCACCGACGATGAACAGTTCAGGAGAGAACAGCATCTCGACGTGGGAGTAGTAGAGCTGTAACCTCATTGCCCATTCTTCATAGCTCCAGCCCTTTTTCTCACGGACAATCGCAGATGCTCGCTTCTCAGCATCTTTCCCGTCGATTTCTAGATGGCCGAGTTCTGAGTTCGGAATAAGAACTCCGTTATAGATCATGGCCGAACCAATGCCCGTCCCCAGAGTTGTCATAATCACTAAACCTTGTTGGTTTTGTGCAGCCCCGTAACACACTTCGGCATATCCCGCGGCATCAGCATCGTTAACAAAGTGGATATTTCTGCCGAGTTCATGTTCAAAGAATTTTTCTGCTTCAAAGCCAATCCACCGTTGGGAAATATTTGCCGCCAACATTGTGATTCCGTGCTTAATCGAACTCGGGAAGCAGACTCCAACGGGGATATCACCTGGGGCATTGAGCTCGGCAATTACCTCTGCAGTGACAGCAACGATATCTTCTGGTTCTCCGCCTGATGGTGTGGCGATGCGCACGCGTTCTCCGATGAGTTCACCGGTGGAGATATCGACAAGCCCGCCCTTTATGCCGGTTCCACCGATATCAATGCCTATGGCTGTTGCGTGCATAAAAACCCTAAAATGTTGTTGAATTAAGAGAGTGTCAGGATGTCGGCACCGTTTTCGGTAACGACAAGGGTGTGTTCAAACTGTGCGGTCCAGGATCTGTCTTTCGTCGTCACCGTCCAGTCATCAGACCACATATCCCATTCGTGGGTACCCAAGGTGAGCATGGGTTCAATTGTGAAGACCATTCCCACTTCCATCACGTCGTTATATGCCGGTGCAGAGTCGTAGTGAGGGATGATCAGGCCTGAATGGAAGCTTGTGCCGACACCGTGTCCAGTAAAGTCTCGGACGACGCCATAGCCAAATCGTTTGGCATAGGATTCGATGGCTCGACCGATAACGTTGACTTCACGGCCGGGAGCGACGGCTTTAATGCCACGACGTAATGCTTCCTCAGTGCGTTCGACCAATAAAACAATTTCTTCTGCTGCGTGACCAACAATGAAGGTTCGGTTGGTGTCTCCGTGGACTCCGTCAAGATAACAAGTGATGTCTACGTTGAGGAGGTCCCCTTCTTCCAAGACAGTGTTATCAGGAATGCCATGGCAAATGATTTCATTGATACTTGTACACAACGATTTTGGATAACCGCGATATCCCAAGGTAGACGGATATGCACCGTGTGAAATAACGAAATCATGACCAATTTCATCAATCTCATCTGTCGTCATTCCAGGCCGAATAAGGGAGCCGATTAAATCCAATGCCCGAGAGGAAATACTTCCGGCTCGTCGAATTCTCTCAATAGTCTCTGCATCATAAACGTCACCATCGAGATGTTCAGGGGGAGACGCTTTCCCTACATAAGGCGGTCGTGTTATGTCAGTGGGAACCATACGGGTAGGACTGAGGTTTCCAGGAATGAGAACACCCTGAGCATCTTTCGGCATAAACTTAAGTCTATGACTGACAAGCCAAGTGAAATGTTCTGGTACAACCTCCACACCAAGTCTGTTGAAAAGGGATACCTTTCCCCGTCGTCAGAACGTGTAGGACCTTTTGAGACCGCCCACGAGGCTGAGCACGCCATGGAGAAACTTCGTGAAAACAGCGCACGGTGGGAAGCGGAAGAAGAAGCTGAGCGTAACCGCTAGTTATCTTCGTAGCTGTGTTCAGGTCCTGGATAGGCGCCTGACTCAACATCGGCTTTAAACTCTTTCGCAGCCACGCCCAAAATCTCTCCAAGTTGAGCATATTGCTTCACAAATTTGGGCACTCTTCCCATGTTCAGACCTGCAAAATCAGTCCACACCATCAATTGGCCATCTGTGTGCGCACCCGCACCAACGCTGATCGTCGGGATTGTGAGCTTGGTAGTGATTCGTTGCGCTAGTTCGGCAGGAATCATCTCGAGGACAACAGCGAATGCCCCGGCCTCTTCTACAGCAACAGCATCGGCAAAAACAGCGTCAGCATCTGCGCCGCGACCCTGAATCATGTGGCCGCCAAGCCCGTGTTCGCTTTGTGGCGTGAAACCTACGTGTCCCATGACGGGGATGCCTGACTCAACAATGCGATGAATTTGATCCCTGCTACGAATTCCACCTTCAAGTTTCACAGCATGAGCATGCGTTTCTTTCATAAAACGCATCGCTGTTCGAAGAGCCTGTTCAGGACTTTCTTCGTAGGATCCAAACGGCATATCAGCGATGACAAAAGCTCGCTTGACGGAAAGTGCGACTGCTCTAGTCAGAGGAATAAGTTCATCTACCGTTACTGGCAAGGTTGAGTCATACCCTAAGACGGTGTTTCCAGCAGAATCTCCCACAAGAAGAAAATCGATGCCGGCCTCATCAAAGATTTGTGCGGTGAGGGTGTCGTAGCTGGTCAGGCCAGTGATTTTGATTCCATTGCTTTTGGCCTGGGCAAAATGACGGGTGCGAACTCGTTTGAGGGCTGCCTCTGCCGAAGGGTCGGGATGAACGCTCATACTATTTAGTCTAGAGCGCCTGAGAGCCCGTGATTCGTGGGGCGAATATAGGTCACCGGAAGCCTACGGTCGCGGCCAAAGCTCATCGAGGAAATCTTGGGACCGATTGCTCCTTGTCGACGCTTCCATTCTGAGCGATCAATCAACCCTATGACCTGGCTGACGATCTCGGAATCAAAGCCAAGCGCGACAATGTCCTGGAAGCCTTTCCTGTCCGTAATGTATGCCTCGACGATGGCATCGAGTACTGCATACTCGGGAAGTGAATCTTGATCGAGTTGACCAGTACGTAGTTCGGCAGAAGGCAGTTTCGAAATCGAATTATCCGGAATGGGCGGCTGCATCTTGTTGCTGCGAGCATATTCATTGCGCCATCTAGCTAATTCCCATACCAACATCTTGGGAACATCCTTAATGGGGGCGAACCCTCCAACGCTATCTCCGTAGATGGTGCTATACCCAACAGCTATTTCCGTTTTATTTCCTGTGGTGAGCACGAGGTGACCTTCGGCGTTGCTCAGCGACATCAAGATCACTCCACGCATTCGGGCTTGAAGATTTTCTGCAGCAACACCTGAGAGATCAAGTTGTTCTTCAACAGGGGAGACCATCTGGGAAATGGGTTCAACCCTATAGTTCACACCCAAACGTTGAGCTAGATCGGCCGCATCATCTTGTGAGTGGTCGCTAGAGAACACGCTCGGCATGGACACACCATAAACTCGCTCGGCTCCGAGGGCATCGACAGAGAGCGCGGCACACACGGCAGAATCTATACCTCCGGATAGCCCCAAGATGACAGAAGGAAATGAATTCTTCTCCACATAGTCTCTAAGCCCTAATACAAGAGCATCCCAGAGTTGCTGTAAGGGGGG
>JBIIGO010000060.1:0-7048 GCA_044236405.1 Aurantimicrobium sp. | reverse complement strand
CGATGAAACATCTGGTCGTACTGGTCAACGCCTGGTCATTGTGCTCAAGCGTGACGCCGTTGCCAAGGTTGTCTTGAATAACCTGTACAAACACACTCAGCTGCAAGAAAACTTCGGCGCCAACATGCTTGCCATTGTTGACGGCGTTCCCCGCACCCTTGCTCTGGATGGATTTATCCTCAACTGGGTTGCTCACCAAATCGAAGTGATTGTTCGTCGCACGCAGTATCGCCTGCGTAAAGCAGAAGAGCGCATGCACATCCTCCGCGGCTACTTGGCCGCATTGGATGCCCTCGATGAGGTTATTGCTCTGATTCGCAAGAGCCCCACGGTGGAAGATGCCCGTGATGGCTTGATGTCGTTCCTGAAAATCGACGAGCTGCAAGCTCGTGCAATTTTGGAAATGCAGCTACGCCGTCTGGCCGCGCTCGAACGTCAAAAGATTATCGACGAGGCTACTGAGCTAGAAACTCAGATCACCGAATTCAACGCAATTTTGGCAAGCCCTGCTCGTCAGCGTGAAATCGTCTCCACTGAACTGACCGACATTGTTGAACGCTATGGAGATGACCGCCGTACTGAAATCATGTTTGGTTTCGACGGCGACATGAGCGTGGAAGACCTTATTCCTGAAGAAGAAATGGTGATTACCGTCACCCGCGGTGGATACATCAAGCGCACCCGCAGCGATAACTATCGCAGCCAACACCGCGGCGGCCGTGGCGTTAAGGGCGCTCAACTTCGTGCAGATGATGTGGTTGAACACTTCTTTGTCACCACCACCCACCACTGGTTGTTGTTCTTTACCAACACGGGCCGCGTGTACCGCGCGAAAGCCTATGAAGTTCAAGAGGCAGGCCGCGATGCGAAGGGTCAGCACATTGCAAACTTGCTTGCGCTAGATCCGGAAGAACAGGTCACGCAAATTCTTGATATCAAGGATTACCAAGCAGCTGCCTACCTTGCCTTGGCAACTCGTGATGGTTTGATCAAAAAGACAGCACTGTCGGAATACGACACCAACCGCAGCGGCGGCATTATTGCCATCAAGCTGCGTGAAGGTGACGAGCTTGTCTCCGCATTGTTGTTGGATGTAGATTCTGACGTTCTCCTTGTTTCTCGTAAGGGTATGAGTATTCGTTTCACAGCCACCGATGAGGCACTACGCCCCATGGGTCGCTCCACCTCTGGTGTGACTGGTATGAAGTTCCGTTCCGGAGACAAGCTCCTCGGCGCCTCACTGGTCAGTGACTCAGGCCACGTCTTTGTGGTGACCGAAGGTGGATATGCCAAGCGCACCTCTGCTGATCAGTACCGCACCCAAAACCGTGGTGGTTTGGGAATTAAGGTCGCCAAACTCAGCGAGGATCGCGGAGATTTGGTCGGCTCCTTGATTGTTGAAGAAGAAGACGAAGTCCTCGTGGTCTTGGAATCCGGTAAAGTTGTTCGGTCTTCAGTAAATGAAGTACCTGCCAAGGGTCGTGACACAATGGGAGTGGTTTTCGCTCGCTTTGAGGACACCGACAAGATTTTGGCAGTAGCCCGCAACAGTGAACGAAACCTGGTTTCACAAGATGAACCAGGTGAGGAAGCTGAAGAACCAGCAGTTGTAGAAGAGGACGTGAATGAGTAACAGTACACTTGCTCAAAAGCTGAAGAACAAACTTCCTCAGAAGAAAAGCTCCAGCTCACAAGCACCTAAAGCAGACGTCAAGCAGGTTCGTTTAAGACTTGTTTACATCGACTTTATGTCTGCCGTAAAGCTGTCCTTCCTCTTAGGTGTTGCACAATTCATTGTGGTTGTTGTTGGTTCTTTTCTGCTCTACTTAGTTTTCGTCCAAACCGGAATCTTTGACACCGCTAACAGTGTTGCCGGTGATGTTCTTGGCGGAGATGCTGTGAACGTTAACGACATCGTTTCTGTGGGACGTGTTCTTGGTGCTGCAGCTGCCATTGGTTTCCTCAACATGATTGTGATCACAGTACTGGGCGCCATCATGGCGATTCTGTATAACGCAGCAGCAAAGATCGTGGGTGGATTCACGCTGGGCTTTACTAACCAGCAGTAGTTTCACTCAACCCAACCAAGGCTCGATTTAGAATTTCTGCCGTATTCCGGTAGTCTCGAATCTGCCTAAGCGGGGCTATAGCTCAGGTGGTTAGAGCGCTTCACTGATAATGAAGAGGTCCCAGGTTCAAGTCCTGGTAGCCCCACGCAACAACTTTTCAGATGATGTAAAGTTGTTTGAGTAACACGGGGCCTTAGCTCAATTGGTAGAGCGCCTGCTTTGCAAGCAGGAGGTCAGGAGTTCGATTCTCCTAGGCTCCACGTAATAAACAAAACCCTCTAGAAATAGGGGGTTTTGTGCTTATTCAGGGAGGGGCTTTGATCTACCCCCGAAGCTTCTCACAGTGAAGAAGGAAAAGTCATTCTTTGAACGACTACATCGAGAAGAGAATGAGCGAAGTCCCCATAACAGCCATTCCTGCAATCATTCCGTAAACAGCTAGTTGTCCGCGGTTGTATTGGCGGGCTGCGGGGAGCAAGCTATCTATTGCAATGTAAACCATGATTCCTGCGACCACAGCAAACAGCCACCCCAGCAAGCTGTCCGAAATAAATGGTCGCAAAATAAGGTAGCCAAGAAGAGCACCTATCGGTTCTGCAAGTCCACTAGCAAGGCCCGCAAGAAATGCAAGCCACCTTTTTCCCAGAGCATAGTAAAGCGGAACTGCGACAGCGATTCCTTCTGGAATGTTGTGAATTGCAATTGATATACCCGTGGCAATACCGACAGCAGGGTCGTCAAGGGTGATGAAAAATGTGGCGATACCTTCGGGAAAATTATGTAGCGCCACCGCCACCGCAATTAAGACACCGGATCGAAGGAGCACAGGATCTCCTGCGGGAGATAGTGAAAAAGTCTGGCTGGGGGGAGGTAAGGGTTCTGCGGAGGAGGAAACCTCCCAATCAGGAAGAATGCGATACAAAACAGCCATTAGTACTAAACCGCCAACGAAGGCTATGAGTGCGAAGGTCATTGATTGAACGGAGTTGTAACTCCCGTCAAACATGTCAATGCTCTTAGGCAATATCTCAACGAAGGAGATAAAGAGCATCACACCTGCAGAAAAACCAAGAGCAGCCGAGAGAAAACGGTGATTTGTTGTTTTCGCAAAGAGACCAAGCGCTGCCCCAATTCCTGTAGCCAAACCGGCAAACGTTGTCACAGCGAAGGCGATGAGTAAGGTTTGAGACATTAGCTAATGATAACCCGTAATACTCTGCATAAGCCGATGCTCAATCCCGGGCACAGAGTGACTAACTGACGTTTTTTAGTACCAATAATCTTTTGTGGTTCTGGAATAAAGCCCCAAGAACTTTGTTTCGTATTTGTTCCACATTTTGTGCCTAGAGTTCAAAGGGAATTCAAAAGCGGGCATGAACTCTATGGGTTGTTGCGTGAATCCAAACTTGAAGCGGTAGAGACCCTCCATGGGGTGACCATGACGTTTCTCGGGATCAGGTATGTTCCCGAGTTCGTACTGGGTGAACCCCTCAGCCATGAGGTCTTGAATAATGCGCCACTGCATCAGTAAGGGTCCATTTTGAAGAGTTTTACTTCGCCTGGACCCACCGTCTTTGTACCAGCCCTTTTTGCCGAAGGTGAAAACAATTGCTGCGGCTAAGGGGCCTTCATCGTCATAGGTGAAATACAAGCGGGCTTGACCAGAGTCATTGAAGATCTTCCACGCGCGAGCCAGATATTCTTCTGATCTAAAAAACGCTCCAGAACGTTTTTCTGTGGTTCGAATGAGCTCGAGTGCTGTCGTAATGTTCTCCGGTGTGAAGTCCACTCGCTCAATACGAGGATTGGCTCTCTCCGCTGCACGAATATCACGGCGATGGTGCTTACTAAACGACGCAAACAGCTCCTCAGCAGAATCACCCATCTCTACCGTGATGGAGAAGTCGTATTGTGAGGCATAAGAGCGAACCCAGCCTCGATCAAGAAAAGCTTGAATGAGTGCAGGGTCTGTGGCTTGGTAGGGCTCGAGCTTGTAGGCAAGAAGGTTGTTTCCTGGATGATGTTTCGCGTGTTCGGTGACCAGTGGAAGGTTTTCTAGCGTGATTCCTGAGACTCGGGGGGCATGAACCAGAGTCCCTAACTTAAAAGCGGAACGGGTGAACTCTTGAATAGCTAAGACATACTTTCCAGATGAATCACGAATGAGCTCATCGTGGGGTGTCCACCCCGAGCCATCTTTGAACTGAGCCCATGCATGCGATTGCATGAAGTGAGGGTGGTTCTGTGTTGATAGTACGGCGTCATCCCAGGACATGTCATGTGGTGCGCCAGTCATCCAACTAGTATTGCTTACCTGTTGGGCCCTACTCAGGTGACTCCCCGGCATCGAGCCCATCTAAAAACTTGTTTCCCCCGGCACAAATAGCCAACGCACGTTCAATGAGATCCTCGAGGGTTTCAGAGGCCAACATGGTGTGTTGTTCGTGAGGGGAGACAGGAATCATGGCCGCCAGCTGCCAAATAGCGGCAACAGGATCTTCTGAAATCTCAGTATCGGCATCCCACAGCATTTCACCATAGTTACTGGCTCGTGATAGAAGGCTTCGCACATCAAGCTCCAGGGTCATTCGACCGGCATCAAACTTGTTATCCCACAGAAAATCTGGGAGGTATTCCACTTCTGCTCGGGGGTAGGGGTCAGGTTCGAGCCAGGCAGTGACGATGTAGCGCTTTGTGCCGGTCCCTGTGATGCCAAAGTAGTCTTCGGTCATCCCAAAATCTTCCACCTGCGCAACAGTGCCAATAGTGAGACGTTCTGGCTGTTCCCCAGCCCCCACGCGCTGATGGTGCAAGGGGACACCAAACACAGGATTATCAGAACCGACTAAGTCACCCATGAGCTTGAGATAGCGGGGCTCAAAAACCCTTAACGCCAACGGCATGTAGGGCATCAGTACTGACCCCACAGGGAATTGGGGCAGAACAAACGCCATCAGGCTTACTCGTCTTCAGAAATCCAGAGTTCGTCGTCAGCGCGGAAAGTTTGCCATACGACGTAGCTGACACCCAGGAGGGCTGCAACACCAATTCCTAAGGCAATGTATTTCCCGGCGCTCGCCGACGCAGCAGGAGCAGCTTTGCTGACAGCCCTTTTCGAGGCAGAGAGCTTGGCAAATTCTTTTCCGACCTGAGCGAGGCGTTTGTCGCGGGCAGAGTCAATAACAGAGAGGGTTGACCCAATCACCGAGGCAACGGCAGGAATGACATCATCTACAATTTTGTCTCTGGTGTTTTGTGCGGCCATGCGAGTGGAGCGAGCAACGCGAGGAACAACTTCTTCGCTGGTAACGCGTCCGAGCTCACGGCTTGCCTGACGAACAACGGCGCCTGCATGGGTGAGGACTTCACGTTGTTCACGTAAGAGCTCTTCTGTGTTTGCCTTCAGCAATTCAGCTTCTGTCATTTTTTTCCGTGCCATATCTCCATCTTGCCACTGTTTAGCTGGAAAGACCCCCCGAGATTCTTGCGCTGAGCGAACGCAGCCAGTGTGCTGCTACGGGATGTGGAAAGATACTTCTATGCCTTTACACACAGCCGTCGCTACGATGAACACAACCCTCGGTCCCATCAAGATCAATCTGTATGGAAACCACGCCCCCAAAACCGTGAAGAATTTCGTGGGATTAGCAACCGGAGATATCGAGTGGACTGACCCTCGCACCGGAGCCACCCGTAATGATCCTCTTTACAACGGTGTTGTTTTCCACCGCATCATTCCTGATTTCATGATTCAAGGTGGAGATCCTTTGGGTACTGGAACCGGCGGCCCTGGTTACCAGTTTGATGACGAAATCAACCCAGAACTAGATTTCACCAAGCCCTACATTTTGGCAATGGCGAACGCCGGAACCCACGGCGGTAAAGGAACCAACGGTTCACAGTTCTTCATCACCACTGCACCCACCACCTGGTTGCAAGGCAAGCACACCATCTTTGGTGAGGTTGCCGATGATGAGAGCCGTGCCATTGTGGATCAGCTGGGTGCTGTTTCTACAGATGGCCGCGACCGTCCTCTTGACGACGTCATTCTTGAATCTGTAACTATCGAACAGGTCTAATCTTTTATGACGCCTGAACCAGGTTATGGGGCTGCCGCTGAGGTAGCCCCATCCTGTTATCGGCACCCTGAGAACACCACGTATGTGCGCTGCCAACGCTGCAATCGCAATGTGTGCGCCCTGTGTCAAACACAAGCACCCGTAGGGGTGCTTTGTCCTGACTGTGTGAATGAGGCTCGAAAGAAAGCTCCTCGTGCTGGACGCCAAGCTCTCGGAGGATCTTCCTCATCGCAAACCCCCGTTGTTACCTACACACTGATTGCCATCACCGCATTTGTGTACCTTCTGCAGTGGCTTCCCGGCATAGAGATCACCAACGCATTCGCGTATGCTCCACATTTTTCCTATGGTGAATACACCGTGGTCGGCGGAAGTTATGAGCCGTGGCGCATGATCACCTCGGTCTTCACCCATTCCACCAGCTTCATTTTTCACATTTTGCTGAATATGTATACGTTGTGGATTTTCGGTCAACTGCTTGAGCGGATGCTGGGTCGTGCGCGCTTTTTGATCTTGTATTTAGCATCTGGACTAGCCGGCTCGTTAGGTGTCATGTTTTGGGCAAGCCACATGACCTATGTCGTCGGTGCCTCCGGAGCAATTTTTGGACTTCTCGGAGCATTCCTCGTTATTCAGCGCAAGATTGGCGGCGAAACAACGCAGTTGTTGGTTCTTGTCGCCATCAACTTGGTTATTGGTTTCTTACCTGGCATGAGCATTTCGTGGCAAGCACACCTTGGTGGTTTATTGGGTGGTGCACTGCTGGGACTGATTTTTGTGCAGACGCGCAAAATCACCCAGCAGAAGCTCCAGTGGACGCTAGTGATTCTGACGCTCGTGGTGTTTGTGGGTATTGCACTCTCACACGCACCGGTGTTTGTTCTCGGCTAAATACATAGT
>JBIIGO010000006.1:0-24243 GCA_044236405.1 Aurantimicrobium sp. | reverse complement strand
CCGAGCGCATCCTTCCGGCTGCGGTGTCCTTTGTGGACATCGCTGGAATTGTTCGCGGTGCCAGTGAGGGAGAAGGACTAGGAAATCAATTCCTGGCCAATATTCGTGAAGCAGATGCCATTGCTCAGGTCGTCCGAGGTTTCTCAGACCCTGACGTGGTTCACGTCGATGGAGCCGTGAACCCCGTCAGTGATATGGAAACCATCAACACGGAGCTCATCCTCGCTGATCTTCAAACGCTGGAGAAAGCAATTCCTCGTTTAGAAAAAGAAGTCAAGGCAAAAAAGACAGAACCTGCAGCATTAGAAGCGGCGCTCGAAGCACAAAAAGTTCTCAATGACGGAACCCCACTATCGTCAACCACGATTGATCTTGCTCCCATCAAAGAATTGGGATTGCTCACAGCAAAACCTTTTATCTATGTGTTTAACGTGGACGACGAGGTGTTAGCAGATGCGTCCAAACGAGCAGAGCTTGAAAAACTTGTTGCCCCGGCCCAAGCAGTTCTGCTGGATGCCAAGTTAGAGAGTGAACTTATTGATCTCTCTGCGGAAGATGCCGCCGAATTACTGTCCTCAACGGGCCAAGATGAGTCTGGTCTAGACCAACTTGCACGAATTGGCTTCGACACGTTAGGCCTGCAAACCTATCTGACCGCAGGTCCCAAAGAAGCCCGCGCCTGGACCATTGGCAAAGGCTGGAAGGCTCCGCAGGCTGCTGGTGTGATTCACACCGACTTTGAAAAAGGTTTCATTAAAGCCGAAATCATTTCATTCCAAGATCTCGTGGACACAGGATCTATTGCTGAAGCGCGATCTAAAGGCAAAGCACGCATGGAAGGTAAGGACTACGTCATGCAAGATGGCGACGTAGTCGAGTTCCGCTTTAACATTTAAACCAAAAGTACTATGAAAGGCATGTGGGATGTATTGTGCACAGTTCATTTTTCAGGCGGGAGATCGCGACGAAGATTACTTCCAGCTCCACCAGGAGATTTCTGAGTTCTGCGCAAACATTGAGGGATTCTTAGGCGTTGAACGTTGGATAGCTACAGAAGGTAATCTCCGGAATTCCGCTTACTACTTTGAGTCGCTGGATGGTATTCAAGAGTTGGCTCAGTTCTCTGGTCATCAAGAAGCAAAAAGTCAGTACAAACGTTGGTATCACGGGTACCAGATTGTCATTAGCGAAATAGTGAAAACTTATGGCGATGACAACATAGTAACAATCGCCAAATAGGCCATCTTGAATTGTGTATCTGTTCGAATTCTGATTTATCGTCAATTCTGGAATGGAATAGATAGAGCCTAGAGAGTCTCTCCAATGTTCGGATACACTGTTCTCCTCGGCGAAGTGGCTTTTCTTCGTCGCTATTAATCAGGGGCCTCTCACTTTTAATGTATTTCGCCTCCCGCTTCACGCCCCATCAGAAGAACACGGACAGAGGGGATTCTCAAGAAAATGACCAGCACACACGACCTCGTCAACTTTCAAGACCTTTTCGAAAAGATGCCTATCGTGGGCTATGTCGTAAATCGCGAGTGGCGCATTGTTGCAGTTACGGACCGACTTCTCGAGGCTATTCACCGTCCACGTGAGCAAGTAGTTGGACAAGACGTTTTCGAAACTTTCCCAGATAATCCAGATAATCCAGATGCCGATGGATCAGCTGTCATGCGAGCTTCCCTTGAGCGAGCCTTTTCGTCAGGCAAGGCTGAGAAGCTGCCTCTGCAGCGATATGACGCACCTCCCGCTGAGCCCGGTGGTGCATTTGAAGAACGTTATTGGCTTCCTGAGAACGTACCCGTTGCCGGAGAAGATGGTTCGATTGCGTTTATTATTCACACCGTGATTGCAGCAAACCCGGCGTAAAGGACACACTGATCCTTTCTGTGCCGAAGACGCGCAGAAGACCTACCCGAGTAACGATTTCATGTTGTTATAGATCAACTCAGCAGCCTTTTGTGGCATCAGTCTGGTTAGTCGATCCATAGTCTTGGCATCTTTTCCAATAAAGACTTTATAAGCATTCTTCTCGATGGCATCGATAATGATCCGAGCTGCTTCAGGGGCAGGAGTGGTGGGGAATTTGTTTGCCTCATGAGGATCCATGTTTGCGGGCATGGCCATACCTGAGTTTTGAGCAATATTGGTGGCGATTGCTCCGGGATAGATTGCAGTGACATGGACGTTGGTGCCCTTGAGTTCAGAATGTAACCCTTCGGTGAGAAGTTTCACAGCTGCTTTGGTTGCGCCATAGATGGTTTGGCCAGGAACAGGGGCATAGCCTCCCATGCTGGAGACGTTGGCGATATAGCCTTCTGGGCGCGTGAGTAATTCAGGCAAAAAAGCTTTGATGGTGTTGATGGTGCCATAGAGGTTCACGTTGATGACCCGTTCGATTGCCTCGAAATTTAAATCGTTGACCCGAACAAATGGTTGAATGATTCCTGCCACGTTCACCAGCGCATCAACCCGACCGTGTTTGGCGATCACTGCCTTAGGCAGTGCCATCACTTTTGCGCGGTCTGTGATGTTGAGGGTATGTGTTGAAAGATTGGATGAGAAGGAGCCGGCGAGTATCTTCGTTTCTGCTAATCCTGTGGCACTGAGGTCAATAGCAGCGACGGTGGCACCCTTTTCCAGCAACTGAAGGACCAGTTCACGGGCAATACCGTTTCCCCCACCGGTGACAACAAATACTTTTCCTGAGACGTCCATATTTTCCCCTTGAGCCACAAAGGATTAAGTTCCCTTATTCCTTCAGTATCCTCCTTTTCGGTATAAATGACACCAGTAGGTATTTTTGATTCACTTTCAACAAAAATCACTTATTCTCAAGTCATGACTGAAAAAGTTCAGGGGCCTGCCTCATACTTTCCCTCCATTGAGAAAAAGTATGGCCACCCGATCTCCTACTGGATGGAGGCGCTCTCTCAGGTGAAAGACCGTCCTCATATGGAACAAGTTGCGTGGCTGAAAAATGAACACGGAATGGGCCATGGTCATGCCAATGCCCTCGTTGCGGCGTTCCGCAAGGACACCAATCTCTGATGAGTGCTGCTGAGGTTGATGCCTACATTCAGTTGCAACCTGAACCCCAGCGCTCGCAACTTGAAACACTGCGCAGCCAAATACTTCAGGTGATTCCGCAAGCTGAGCAATGCATCTCCTATGGCATGCCGGGGTTTAGGGTCAACGGAGTTGTCGTTGCAGGTTTTGCCTCCTATGCAAAACATCTTGGCTATTACCCTCACTCTGGAAAAGTCTTTTCAGAAGTTGGGGATCTATTAGATGGGTATGTGGTTTCAGAAAAAGGCGGAGGAGTTCACTTCCCTATCGACAGCACTGTGCCACAAGAAATCATCGAAACGTTAATCACCGTGAGAGTGGCGCAGGCTTTTCCTCAGGGGATTTGAATGATGCCCGTGGTGGGCTCATCCGGCATTTCTTCGGGAACAAAATGGCGCTTGGCTACGGTGTTCCAGTTGATGCGTCGCTCGCGCATTGTGAAGAAGAAGAGCTTGAAAAATTCTTCAATTGTCCGGCCAATAAACAACCCATATATTCCCAAAGGCGTAAAGAACGCCAGCGCAATCGTCACCGGAATGCCGACGAAGAACGGCGCTATAAAGTCCCCAATTACCACGCCCTTCACATCATCCCCACTGGGCAAAATTGCAGCACCAAGTAACGCAATTCGCACCTTCACAAACTGAATAGCTGCGTTGATCATGATGGCCACGGTGACGGGAATAAGAACACTGGGTCCAATTTCAGGGAACAGGGTTGGCACGGAGAAAGCGCTCAGTGCAAAAAGAATTCCAAAGACAATGCCGGTGTAGATTCCAACACGCTTAATTTTGGCAACCCACGCTGCAGCGAGATCGCCGTTACCGGCGCCCACCGCGCGGCCAGCCAAGGCTGTCACCGCGCTCATGAGGCCCAAACTCGCAACAAAGAAGACACCTTCCATGGCGCCAAAGATTTGCAGGGTGGCAAGGGCGTCGTTGCTGATTTGTTGGGCAATGACGTTGTAAATGAAATTTCCAGAGGTCCAGAACACGGTAGTCAGGGCCAAGGGGACAGCCAGCACGAACAAGGGAACGAGGACTTTTTTCCATGCTTTCCATGCACCTGGGAGTTCCCAGCCCGCAATTTTATACAGGGGATAGGTCTGATACATCAAGATCAAAGCTTTGATCACACTGGTCAGAAGCGTTGCCCAGGCAGCTCCCACAATCCCCAACGCAGGTACGAGGCCTAAGCCAAAAACAAACAAGATAGCCAAGGGAGTGTTTAGAACCGTGGTGGCAATGGTGGCCACCATAGGGCTTTTGGGGTGACCAGCAGAGCGCAAGATGCCACTGAAGACCTGAGACACCACAGCAAACGGCAAGCTCAACGCCAAGACTGTAAGGAACAGTGGAGCTTGTTCGAGCACATCGGCAGATGCGCCAAAGACCGCGAGAAGTTCGTAGGGGAAGAACACCATTGGAGCAGCGATCACAATGCTGATTGCTACAGCGGTAATGATGGCGGATGAGACAACGGTATTGAGCTCTTTCTCTCTCTTGGCTCCATATGCCCTGGCGACAAGTATCGAAGAACTTGTTCCCAGCGCACCTAAGGTGAGCGTCGGAATAAAAAAGAGACTGTTAACAAGCCCCACAGAGGCAACTGCAATGGCGCCGAGTGCCCCCACCACAATTTGGTTGATGAAATTCAACACCAAGATGAAAACAAATTCCAAACTCACCGGGATGGCAATATTTGCAATCTCTTTACCGGGTGTTGGTGAGGTAACGGACATAACTATGACAGCCTACGCCCAAATAAATTTAGGTGCCGAAGTCAGTTTCCTTGTGCAGGGTGCCGTCGGCGGTGTAGGTTCCCCAGATGCCGACCTGGCGGCCTCGATCAAAGCGGCCGGTTCGCAGAATCGTTCCATCTTTGCGATACCAGGTCCACGAACCGTGAAGCTCCCCGCCAAGTTCTTGCCCTTGTGCGCGAAGGGATCCATCAGCAAAACGATCACTACGTTCGGTGATCTTTTCAGACATGTTCACCATGTTATTACGCATGAGATTCCCAGCCCATACACCTAGAATCAGGCTATGACTGAGCAGCAGCCCTACACCGTCCTCGCGCGAAAGGGGGACATCGAAATCCGTCACTACCCCGATTATGTCTTGGCCCAATTTGAGGTCACCGGGGATTTTATGAGCGCAGGCAACAGAGCCTTTGGACCGTTGGTTAGTTATATCTCTGGTGAAAACGCTGGACGAAACTCCATTGCGATGACCGCCCCTGTGCTTCAAGAAACAACAGCGCAGAACACCCATGTCATTTCTTTTGTGATGCCGGCATCTATGAGCACACAGAATCTTCCGGCACCTATCCGAGCAGGGGTGACGATGAAACCGGTTTCAGGTCATGATGTCGCGGCAGTGACGTTTGGCGGCGGATGGAATGCAGAGCGCTTCGCCCAGAAGGCCGCAGAGTTAACCAGCGCTGTTCACTCAATGGGATTAGAGCCCCAAGGAAGTGTCTATTTCGCCCGATACGATCCACCGTGGAAGCCATGGTTTCTCAAACGTAACGAAGTGCTGATTGCCTTAGCCCAGCCCTTTGATGCTGGCAACAGCGGACTCCAGAGCTAACACCGTCTGGTTTAATTCCTCTTGCGTGGTTGAGTGGCTGAGGCTGAACCTTACCGAGGTGTGGGCAACATCAGCGTCATAACCGCAGGCGATCAAAACATGTGAGGGTTCATCACTCCCGGCAGCACAGGCAGACCCACTGGAGACAATGACCCCACGTTGCTCTAATTCCAACAACAACGTTTCTCCACCCAGTCCAGGAAACACAAAACTCGCAATCGCTGGGTGGCGGTCAGTGGCAGGACCAGTGAGCTGTGAGCCAGGGACTCGTTCCAGCACGTCTGCAATGAACCCATCACGCAAGGCCGAGACTCGTACTGCTTCAGGACCCACCTCGGGGAGAAGAGAAATCGCTGTTGCGAAAGCAACAGCCCAGGCCACGTTTTGGGTTCCCGAGCGGCGATCAAACTCTTGCCCGCCTCCGTGAAGAACCGGCTCCACAGCTAGACGGCCACGAATATAGGTGACTCCACTTCCTTTGGGGGCACCAAGTTTGTGTCCGCTCAGGGTCAGTGCATCAACACCAGAGACCACAGTCCCGTTCTTGCCGACCCGAAGATCGCACCATCCAGCCCCTTGCACCGCATCGGTGTGAACAAGAGCGCCGACCTGATGGGTGGCCTCGATAATCTGTGGCAGAGGATGGATTGTCCCTATTTCGTTATTGGCGACCATCAATGTGACCAGGGTGGTATCTGAGCGAAGACTGTGGGTTAGGTCTTCTATGGTGATCTGACCGTCTTTTGTTACAGGAAGCCAGGTGATCTCAAACCCATGATGTTTGTGAAGGTATTCCAATGACTTCAGGACAGCTTCATGCTCTGTTGCACAGCTAATAACGTGTTTTCCTCGCGGCTGAGCCAGCGCTAGGCCAATAATGGCGAGGTTATCTCCCTCAGTGCCCCCGGAGGTAAAGACAATGTCTGATGGTGGGCACTCTAACCATGTGGCAACCTGTGTCCGGGCGTTCTCGAGTGCCTGATCGGCACGATGACCTAGCTCGTGCGTGCTCGAAGGGTTCCCAAACTCAGAGGTAAGCCATGGCCATGCTGCCTCTAAAGCCTGAGGGGCAACCGGTGTTGTTGCTGCGTTATCGAGATAAATCATCAGGAAGCTGTCTCAATCGTGACATCGAGGCCGAGGTCTAAAGCAGGAGCGGAGTGTGTGAGGGCTCCGACGGAAATAACATCGACACCGGTTTCGGCAATAGCCCGAACGGTTGATAAATTAACCCCACCGCTAGCTTCCACCTGGGCACGACCTGCAACCATAGCGACACCGGTGACGAGATCTTCTAAGGAGAAGTTATCAAGCATGATGACATCAACACCCCCGGCAATGACCGGTTCGATCTGATCTAGGCGATCAACTTCCACCTCAAAAACCATGCCATCAGGGAGCTCTTTTTTGACACGAAGTAGCTCTGTGGTGAGGTCTTTACCGCCTGCAAGGAGCACCGCTAGATGGTTGTCTTTGGCCATAAACGCGGTGGAAAGATTCAGGCGGTGATTGGTTCCACCACCACAGACCACGGCGTAGCGTTCGAACGCACGCAATGTGGGTGTGGTTTTACGAGTGTCCAAAATGGTGGCTTGTGTTCCTTTAACAGCATCCACATACGCTGACGTCAGTGTGGCAATGCCGCTCATGCGCTGCGTGAAGTTCAACCCGATGCGTTCAGCAGTGAGCACTCCACGGGCAGGACCTGACACCTGTGCCAGCACCTGCCCGGCGGCAAAGCGCTCGCCATCACGGGTGGAAAAATCCACGGTGATACGAGGATCTGTCAGAGAAAAAGCGGCTTCAAATACCTGAGCGCCTGAAAATGTTCCTGGTTCACGCGCTGAGAGAACAGCGATGGCACGGGCATCTTCAGAGATTGTCAGCACAGAGGTGATATCCCCCGAGGGAGCATCTTCCTGCAAGGCTTCGGCGACAACGCGGTTGATGGTCTCGGTATCCAGCATTACGACGCCTTTCTTATCAGCGTGATGGGACGTGCCATCTCTGGACGGGTGTGCGGGTAATCAAGACGGTAATGACCGCCTCGAGATTCTTCTCGGGCTATCGCGGCTTCTGTCACTGCCCGAGCTAGGACCAACAGGTTGGCATCTTCCCAGTCAGGGAATAAGCGGTGTTCTAAAGCAGCAGGGCGCCATGAATGTAGCTGCTCCATTGCGTTGTCAAGCTCGGTGCCAGTTCGTGCTAAACCAACGTTGTCCCACATCAATGTCTGTAATTCGACACGGTCAACAACGCGGGCACTGGCGGTGTGATCGGGTTCTTGTAGTTCAACCTCGACAAGGGCACCTGATTTTTCCCACCTCACTGCAGGAGCATTCTCTGGCCACTCTTGCTCTAAAGCTTTAACTGCTCGATGAGCAAATACAACGGATTCAAGCAACGAATTAGACGCCAAACGATTAGCACCGTGAGCGCCCGTGCAGGCTACCTCTCCCACGGCATAGAGCCCGGGGATAGATGTTCGCCCGAAGGTATCTGTGGCAACTCCACCCATCCAATAGTGTGCAGCCGGTGTTACCGGAATGGGATCAGTGCCCCAATTCAAGCCGTAGGAACGGCATGCCCGAGTAATGCTGGGGAAGCGCTCAGCTAAAAAGGTTGACCCCAGAGAAGTGGCATCAAGCAGAACAGGCTGGCCGCCTTGTTCGATCATGGTTTGTTGAATACCCCTGGCCACCACATCCCGTGGAGCCAGCTCAGCCAGCGGGTGAATCTTTTCCATAAAGCGCTCGCCGCGCGCATCAATAAGGACAGCACCTTCACCACGAACTGCTTCAGAGATAAGGTACGAGCCTGGAACAGCAAGAGCGGTGGGGTGAAATTGGTAAAACTCAACATCGGCGAGAACTGCGCCCGCACGAAAAGCGGCCGCAACTCCATCTCCTGTGGTCACTGAGGGGTTTGTCGTGTGGCGGTAGAGTTGCCCAGCCCCTCCGCTTGCCAAGATCACGGCATCGGCAGGAATAACGTGCATGCCGTCGGCATCCAACACCTGGACTCCGCGAACGCGGCTATCTTCCACAATAATTTCGGAGACAAAGGTGTACTCACGAATCTGTGTTGCGGTAGCCCGAACGGTCTGCACAAGTGCGTCACTAGTGACCGCGCCTGTTGCGTCTCCGCCTGCGTGCAAAATACGGGGGTGGGAGTGAGCAGCTTCGAGGCCACGAGCAAAGTCCTGACCAGCCTTATCGAAGCGAACTCCAAATTCGACCAAGTCATTGATGCGCTGTCGACCGTTTTCACACAGCACTTCGACTGCGGGTTCCCAGCACAAGCCTGCACCAGCGTTCATGGTGTCGGCCACATGCTCAGCAATGGAGTCTTCGCGAGAGGACACAGCGGCAATGCCGCCTTGGGCGTAATGGGTGTTACTTTCCGAGAGATCAGCTTTGGTGACCAAGATCACGTCGTGATTTTCGCTGGCCTCGACAGCGGCAATCAACCCTGCGATTCCGCTGCCAATAACAACTATGGTGGCCATGAATTAGTGTGCTGGTTTAGCAGCAAGCATCCTTTCAAGGGCCACTTTGGCAGGCTTGGCAACCGATTCATCAACGCTAATCTGATTAACCACTTCGCCAGCCACCAGTCTTTCCAGTACCCACGCTAAATAGCCGGGGTGGATTCGATACATCGTTGAACACGGGCAAATCACGGGATCAAGACAAAAAATGGTGTGCTGTGGGTGCTGGGCCGCAAGCCGCTGCACCATGTTGATCTCTGTTCCAATGGCAAAGGTGGTGGGCTCTGTTGCAGCCTCGACAGCCTTGCGAATGTAATCGGTCGATCCATACTCATCTGCTGCATCGACAACAGGCATGGGGCATTCAGGGTGGACGATGACCCGAACATCGGGATAGTCAGCGCGGGCTTGAGTGATTTGGTCAACGGTAAACCGCTTGTGCACAGAACAAAACCCATTCCACAAAATCACTGTGGCATCGAGTAATTCTTGTTCTGTGTTTCCACCCAGGGGTTGGCGTCCTCGCCACAGCGGCATCTCTTCAGGATCGATCCCCATGGCTTTGGCTGTGTTGCGACCTAGGTGCTGGTCAGGGAAGAACAACACGCGCTGGCCGCGCTCAAATGCCCACTCCAACACGGTGGATGCATTTGAGGATGTACAGACAATGCCACCGTGTTCGCCGCAAAAACCTTTGAGGGCAGCTGAAGAGTTCATGTAGGTCACGGGAATAACAGGAACCCGGCCCGACTCATCTGGTTCGGTCCCATAAAGTTCTTCAAGCTGTTCCCAACACTGGGTCACAGAATCAATATCTGCCATGTCTGCCATGGAGCATCCGGCAGCTAGGTTTGGCAAAATAACCTGCTGGTGATCCGCAGAGAGAATGTCTGCCGTTTCGGCCATAAAGTGCACGCCACAAAAGACGATGGCCTCGGCTTCGGGCTTGTTTTTGGCTGCCACGGCCAACTGGAACGAATCTCCCAGATAGTCGGCATGCTGAACAATTTCATCGCGTTGGTAGAAGTGGCCCAGGATGACGACTTTGTCTCCTAAAGTCTCTTTTGCTGCACGAATACGTGCATGCAGTTCGTCATTTGATGCCTGTTGGTATTCCACGGGCAAGCCACCTTGAACTGGTGAACCCGTGGGGATGACGTCACCCATGGAGGCACCTGGACCATATCCAGGTGTCTCTTTATCGAACTCCCACGGGCCTTTAGCCAGTGAGGGGGAGCAGGTAGTTTCTTTGCTTTTGCCTGTGGCAATGAGCTGGATGCGGTCGTTGACCGATGCTGAGGTTGTCATCGGGTTTCTCCTTGTAGTGAGGCAGGAGTTCTTCCAGAGCTCATGCGGGTGAGGGGGCCATGGTCGGTGAGATCGAATTCCGTGTTTGAGCGATAAAGCATCGGTGGGCGGTGGCGAGTACCCGCCACACGTGATCCCGTGGGGATCACCGCTCCGGTGGACTCGACGCTGCGCCGGAAATTTCCGGGGTCAAGTTCTTTGCCCAAAATAACTTCATACACTTCGCGCAATTGGGCCAAGGTGAATTCTTCACCTAAGAATCCGTGGGCTACACGGGAGTATTCCAGCTTGGTGCGTAGTCGCCACAAGGCATATTCCACAATGAGATTGTGGTCGAAAGCCAATTGCTCCAGCTCATCGGCGGCAAACCAGTGCACATTAGGGCTGTCGAGTACTTGGTTGGCTTCATCGCTTCCGACCAGTGCCCAGTAGACAATCGACACAACGCGATCACTAGGGGAGCGGTCTGGTTGACCAAACGCATACAACTGTTCGAGATAGCGCGGTTCTAACCCGGTTGTTTGGCGCAGGGTTCTTGAAGCTGCTTCGGTTAAGCCCTCGTCTTCGTTGAGCGGGCCGCCAGGGAGAGCCCACTGACCTTCGTAGGGCTCACGAATTCTTTTGACCAAGGGAAGAACCAGCTCTGTTTTTCCATGAGCATTTTGTCGCAGGGCAAAGATCACCGTGGAGACGGCGAGGGCAACCTGGCTCTGGGTGGCTGACATACATCCTGCTCTGTAAGAGTCACTGTGACTCTAAGTGATATTTATCTTAGTGTCATTGTGACTCTTAGTGCAAGAATTCCCACTGACCTTCAACCCACACTTGAACCAACTTTGCTCTAATCTCGGTGATGCCTGCTCTAAAGAGGAAGGGGAGAACTAGACTAAAAAACAGCACAATTTAATATCGAGGTCAAACGATCGATGCGGGAGAGTTCACGTTATGTGGACACCGAAGGAGCAATCCTCCCCGACAATCTCTCAGGTATGCGTACCGCACCGAACGGACCACTCTGAAAAGAAGATGTTGCACCAAGACATCTCGCCCACGGTGAAAGCTGCTCGTGCAGTGAAACTCTCAGGCACCACTGACAGAGGGGGAGTTCCTACTGGCAGGTTTATGACCGAACGGAGAACTCATGTCCGACACACTTCGATACTCACCTTTGCACGCTGTGCACGAGGCGCTGGGGGCAAGTTTTACTGACTTTGCTGGCTGGATGATGCCCGTTCGCTACGACAGTGATCTCGCAGAACACCATGCTGTGCGCACCGCTGCCGGAATCTTCGACATTTCACACATGGCAGAGATTGCCGTGACCGGAGACGATGCTGCGGCGTTCCTCGACTTCGCGCTCGCAGGAAAACTTTCAGCCATCAATATCGGTCAGGCAAAGTATTCGCTCCTCCTCAATGAGGCCGGAGGCATCATTGATGACCTAGTTATTTATCGCACTGGCGAACAACGCTTTGTTGTCGTCGCCAATGCAGGTAACCGCTTCGAAGCTCTTAACGCCCTTACACACCGCACAACCGGTTTCCAGGTAGAGGTAAAAGACGAAAGTGATGCCACAGCGCTGATTGCTGTCCAGGGCCCACAAGCGCTGGAGATTCTTCAGCACACTGTTGGTCTGGAGCTTTCAGCTGAAGCCACAGAGCGCCCAGAACCAACGTTGGCGCAGTTGAAGTATTACTGGTCGCTTCCCGCATCTTTCTTGGGAAACCCCATGCTCATTGGACGCACCGGTTACACCGGTGAGGACGGTTTCGAACTCTACGTTGATGTCCAGCACGCAGCCGTGTTGTGGAATTCCATCATGGCTGCCGGAGAGAGCAGGGGCTTGGTTCCCACTGGGCTTGCGTGCCGTGACACTCTGCGCTTAGAAGCCGGTATGCCACTGTATGGTCATGAACTCGATCTGACGACACAGCCAGCACAAGCAGGCCTGGGCAAAGTCGTTGCACTATCAAAAGAAGGCGACTTTGTCGGTCGCACCTCGATAGAAGCAGGCCTCCCTGCGGGAGCACCTTTGTTGGTGGGGCTCGTCGGCGAGGGCAAAAGAGCCGCCCGGGCAGACTATGACATTGTCTCCGGTGGCACAAACATCGGAACAATTACCTCCGGTGCTCTGTCCCCCACACTTGGTTACCCCATTGCCATGGGCTATGTCGATGCTGAATACGCCGCAACAGGAACTGTTGTTGAGGTTGATATTCGGGGCACATTGCTTCCTTTTACCGTCACCGCGTTACCGTTCTACAGCAGAAAGAAGAACTAATCATGTCCAACCCATCACACCTGAAATACACCGAAGAACACGAATGGCTCCTTGTCGAAGGTGACAATGCCACCGTGGGTATCACCGCATATGCCGCTGAGAAGCTTGGCGATGTTGTCTATGTCGAGCTTCCCAAAGTGGGATCCTCGGTAACCGCAGGAACCGTTGTCGGAGAAATCGAATCTACCAAGAGCGTTGGTGAGCTTTATGCTCCTGCTTCTGGAACCGTCACTGAAGTCAACGATTCTGTTGTGGCAAGTCCTGAATTGGTCAACGAAGACCCCTTTGGTTCGGGATGGCTCATCAAAATGAGTATTTCTGACTCACCTGCCCTGCTTGATGCAGACGCCTACACCGCACTTACCGCTGAATAACCCTTTTCATCACAACTGACCTCAAGGAAAACCTTCATGTCGAACGCGTTCGTTCACCGCCACATCGGAACCACTGCTGCGACCCAACACGAAATGCTGACTGCGCTGGGTTATTCCAGCATTGAACAGCTCATCGAAGCAGCAATCCCCGAATCCATCCGCATTGATAACTTCCGTGCGTTAGGAACCTCGCTGTTGCCTCAGCCGGCAACCGAGCGAGAAACTCTGGCAGAGCTGCGCGAATTGGCATCGAAGAACACGGTTCGACGTTCCATGATCGGTCAGGGCTACTACGACACGATTACCCCCAGTGTGATCAAGCGCAACGTTCTGGAAAACCCCAGCTGGTATACCGCCTATACGCCCTACCAGCCAGAGATTTCCCAGGGTCGTTTGGAAGCTATTTTGAACTTCCAAACGATGGTGACCGATCTCACTGGAATGGACACGGCCAACGGCTCCATGCTGGATGAATCCACTGCAGCCGTGGAAGCCATGCTTTTGGCTAAGCGCTCCTGTAAGGGAGACTCACAGGTCTTTGTGGTGGACACCGATGTCTTGCCTCAAACCAAGAGCCTGATTGCCGATCGTGTGGGGGCAGTTGATATCGAGGTCATCGAGCTCGATCTCTCCTCGGGTGCAGAACTTCCCGAGTGCTTTGGCGTCTTGGTGCAGTATCCCGGAGCCTCTGGAAAAATTTGGAACCCTCAGGCCGTCATTCAAGAAGCTCAAGATAAGGGTGCTGTGGCGGTTGTGGCAACAGACATTCTGTCCTTAGCCTTGCTGACTTCTCCGGGTGAATTGGGTGCTGATGTGGTGTGTGGTTCCACTCAGCGTTTTGGTGTTCCTCTCGGATTCGGTGGCCCCCACGCTGGCTTCCTCGCCGTTCGATCCGGACTCGAGCGCAGCATGCCTGGGCGTTTGGTTGGTGTCTCTGTTGATGCCAACGGTGAACCGGCATATCGATTGACCTTGCAGGCACGTGAACAACACATTCGCCGCGACAAGGCCACCTCAAACATTTGTACTGCGCAGGTATTGCTCGCCGTCATGGCGGGTATGTATGCCGTCTATCACGGCCCCGAAGGTATTAAAGAAATTGCCTCTGAGGTCCACGAGAAAGCAACAGCACTTGCTGCCATCTTGCGTGCAGGTGGAGTCTCGGTTGCGCACGACCACTTCTTTGACACGGTCACTGTAGTTGTCCCTGGCAAAGCGCAGTCTTTAGCTGATGCCGCACGTAAGGCAGGATTCTTACTGAATCTTGTCGATGACAACACTCTTCGCATTGCCGTAGATGAGACGACAACACCCGGCGAAATAGAAGCCGTTGCGGCGATCTTCGGAGCAACTGATGCGTATCAGGTAGTTTCTGCCGCTCTTCCAGCAGATCTTGTGCGCACCTCTGCCTACCTCGAACATCCTGTGTTTAACTCTCACCGCAGTGAAACCAGCATGATGCGTTACCTCAAGCGATTGGCTGACTTTGACTATGCCCTTGACCGCGGAATGATTCCGTTGGGATCGTGCACCATGAAGTTAAACTCTGCCACCGAAATGGAAGCGGTCACCTGGCCTGAATTCGGCGGCATTCACCCCTTCGCTCCCGCAGAAGATGTTGCTGGTTATTTGGAGATGATTGCTCAGCTGGAGAAGTGGCTTATTGATGTCACCGGATATGACACCGTCTCTCTTCAGCCCAACGCCGGAAGCCAAGGTGAGCTTGCTGGATTGCTCGCCATTCGTGGCTATCACCTCGCCAATGGTGACACTCAGCGCACCGTGTGCTTGATTCCATCCAGTGCACACGGTACCAACGCCGCATCTGCAGTGTTGGCAGGCATGAGTGTTGTCGTGGTGTCCTGTGATGAGGTCGGCAACGTTGACATGCAGGATCTGAAGGCCAAGATTGCTGAGGCTGGAGACACTCTTGCCGCGTTGATGATTACGTATCCTTCGACCCACGGAGTGTATGAAAGTGCCGTTCCCGATATCACTGCAGCCGTCCATGCTGCGGGTGGTCAGGTTTACGTTGACGGGGCGAACCTGAACGCGATGACCGGGTTTGCTCGTTTTGGTGACTTCGGGGGAGATGTATCTCACCTGAACCTACACAAGACCTTCTGTATTCCTCACGGTGGTGGTGGACCAGGTGTTGGTCCCGTGGCAGCCAAGGCTCACCTTGCGCCCTACCTCCCTGGACACTTTGCGATTCAAAACCCGCACCATGTGTTGGTCAAAGATGGCGAGGTCACCACAGTGACCCACGACGGATCACAAATTTCGGCAGCACCGTATGGATCACCAAGCATCTTGCCGATTTCCTGGGCATACATTCGCATGATGGGCGATGAGGGTATTCGCGATGCCACAGCATCAGCGGTTTTGGCGGCAAACTACATCTCCAAGCGCCTCGAGCCATACTTCCCCACGTTGTACACCGGGGAAAATGGTCTGATTGCTCACGAGTGTATTTTGGATATTCGCCCCTTGACGGCGGAAACCGGAATTACCGTCGATGATGTCGCTAAGCGTTTGGTGGACTTTGGATTCCACGCTCCCACCATGAGCTTCCCTGTTGCGGGAACGCTGATGGTTGAGCCCACTGAGAGTGAAGACCTCGTGGAAATTGAGCGTTTCATCAATGCGATGATTACCATCCGTGAAGAAGCAGATGCAGTCAAAGCTGGAACATGGCCTGCAGAGGATAACCCTCTGGTCAATGCTCCCCACACTGCTGCCGGTATCGCAGGAGAGTGGAATCACCCCTATTCACGTGAAAAGGCAGCATATCCGTTTGCTGAGGGACTAGATTCGGTCACCAAGACAATGCGTGTGCGCAGCAAATACTGGGCTCCCGTGCGTCGGGTTGATAACGCCTATGGCGATAGAAACCTTGTATGCTCGTGCCCACCACCTGAAGCATTTGCTAGCTCATCATGAATTAGAGCAATAGACTCTTTTCCAATACGAGTTGGAGAGACTATATGGGCGAGCAAACGGCCAACGCACTCATCGTGATTGATGTCCAACAAGGCTTTGATGATCAGTCGTGGTGGGGGCCTAGAAATAACCCCGAGTGCGAAGAGAACATCCTTGCGCTGCTAAAGCATTGGCGGGAACAAGGGTGGCCTGTGGTGCTTGTGAAACACACCTCCAAAACTCCAGGTTCACCTCTGGGGCCTGGTCAACCTGGAAATGAATTCAAACCAGGTGTTGACGGCCCACATGATCTTTTGGTGAGCAAGCAGGTTAACTCTGCGTTTTATGGCACCCCCGATTTACATGAATGGTTACAGGCTGAAAACATCAATGCGGTAACCATTTGTGGGATTGTCACCAACTTCTGTTGTGAAACAACAGCTCGGATGGCAGGAAACTTAGGTTACGACGTTTCCTTTGTCTTGGATGCGACTCATTCTTTTGATCGGGCAGATGCCGATGGTCAGATCATTCCTGCCGCCGAGATGTACCGAACAACCGCAGCAAACCTGAATCGTGAATTTGCCACCATCGTGGCAACGCACGATTTAGTCGGCTAATAAGACGTTTTCAACGACCATTTCGATCAGAGAGTTCCAGTGTTCTGGTGAGGTCTGCGCGGGAGAGATGTCATCGATCAACCGGCCGATTGTGTAGGCCTGAACAAACACTGCCGCAGTCATCGGATCGACGCCTGAGCGCAGCCAGCCTCGGTTGTCTACCTCGGTAAACAAATCCGTGAAAGCTTCGGTGAGACGTTGTTGTTCTTCGCCCAGGCTAACTTGAAAACGGTGTGAAGAGAATGTCATTCCAGCTGCCCGAGCACGCTCCAAACGATAAGGTCGGCGAGAAGGATCTTGGCTATCTTTGGTGAAGGATTTTAACGCTTCACGCAGCTCATCTTTGGAGCTGACATGAGTAATCATCTCGGTCAGGCCGATGATGGATTCATCGACGGTGCGAGAGAACCGAAAAACTAACCCTGCTTCAATGAGATCCTCGAAATCATCAAAGTGGTGATACAGCGATCCTTTAGAAATTCCGGAGACGGTGAGAACTTGCTCAGCGGTGATGTGTTCAGGATCATCACCGTCGAGGAGTTCAACCATGGTCGCGATTAAGCGATCACGGGTGGGATGTGAGCTGGTAGTCATACTGTGAGTTTAGTTCGCAAACGGTGAGATAAGAGTAGACATAAATCCCATTTAATGAGGGGATTTTCTACTCCCCGGAGGGCTCAACCGCTGTTGCAAAGAGTTTAAGAGCCTCGTCACTGAGTCCATAGGTCGACACCACGATTTGTGGCACAGCTGAACCTGTCTTTTGACCAGAAATAATGGAGGTCATGACCAGGTCTTTTGCAGTGTGTACTTCAATCTTGAAGTCTTCACCTTCGATATAGAAAATGTTGTCGGAAAGCCTAAAGTCAGCCTCCTTGAGCATGTCGGAACCTAGCAACGACTGCAGCGCACGGATAGAAATAGAAGCTTCATCATCGAAGGTGGGAACAGACTCATCTGCCAGATTGGCGGTGGCCAGTCTTTTACCCTCAGGAGCGTTGGGGTCATAAATCAAAACATATTCGTTGACACCAACAGACAAAGTTTCGGTTCCACCTTCGCTGTCAAATTTCTCAACAGAGTTATTGACCACTGTCGTTAGAGCATCTTCTGCCGCGCCACCACGGAGGTTGCGGTTATCTGTGACGCTGCAGGCAGAAAGAATAACGGCCATTGCCACAGCAATAAATGAAACAGAAAGAAGCTTTTTGGTCATACCTGCCATTGTAGCTAAGGCTCACTGAGCTCGAGCTGAGGGCTTAGGTACCAGGAAGCCAACCTGGGAACAGCGCCTTGGCGATTCCAAATCCGGTGAACGAGACAATGTCGAGGATCCAGTGCGCAATCACCAGGGGCATTGTTCTGCCCCAGCGTTGATAGGCCCAGCCAAAGACAAGTCCCATGATCACGTTGCCAATAAACGGTCCAAAACCTTGGTAGAGGTGGTAACTGCCTCGAAGAAGTGAGGTGGCAATCAAAATCTGCCAGAACTTCCATCCCAGTTCCCGAAGGCGAGTGAAGAGATAGCCCACAACAATAAGTTCTTCGACCAAGGCAGCTTTAAGCGCCGCCAAAATTAGTACCGGAATTGTCCACCAATAGGTATCAAGTGCCGTGGGGACAATCGTGGTAGTAATTCCTAAGGCATTGCCCAGGAGGTAAAGACCTAGACCTGGAATACCAATCACCGCGGCAAGACCAACACCCCGGGCAATATCTTTACCTGGCTGGGCAAAGTTGAAGCCCAGTTGGGTAAACGCACTAAGTCCAGGTTTAGCCAGTAAATAAAACACCAACACAACGGGAATCAAGCCAAAGAAGATGCCTAAGAGTTGATAAATCACATCAAAAATCGGCTGATCTGCAAGAGGCTTGTTGATCACAGCCTGTTGTGAATTCAACGACTCGGGCAGCGTGAGCTTGCGTGCCAAAGACACGATGGAATAAATCGCAGAGGCGCCCAAGGAGACCCCAAGGACGATTCCGATCTCCCACCAGATGCGTTGGCGTCGAGCTTGAGGGTTCCACGTCTCCATGGCTGATAAGCCTAGTTTGGATGGCCTGCAATATACTAAAAGGGCTTCATTTTTCCCGGTATCGCGTTTCGTGCCGCTGGTTTTTTGTTTATGAAGCATTCGTATCTAGCTAACGACGGCCAGTATCTGGTTTGTCGAGAGGATTTTTCATGGCGCACGCCCTACGCTCTGACCTGCGCAACGTCGCAATCGTTGCCCACGTTGACCACGGTAAAACCACATTGGTGGATGCCATGCTCAAGCAAACAAACTCTTTTGACGCTCACTTCGCAACCGATGAGCGCATGATGGACTCCAATGACCTCGAGCGTGAAAAAGGCATTACGATTCTGGCCAAGAACACTGCGGTCAGCTACAAGGGAAAACACGCCACTAACGGTCCCATCACTATCAACGTGATTGATACCCCAGGTCACGCTGACTTCGGTGGCGAGGTTGAGCGTGGACTGTCCATGGTTGACGGTGTTGTTTTGCTAGTTGACGCCTCAGAAGGCCCTCTTCCTCAGACACGATTCGTGTTGCGTAAAGCACTCGAAGCATCTCTTCCCGTGATTTTGTTGGTCAATAAAACTGACCGCCCCGATGCACGTATTGATGAGGTTGTCGGAGAAAGCCAGGACCTTCTTTTAGGTTTGGCATCTGACTTACACGAGGACCTGCCAGATCTTGACCTCGACGCCGTATTGAACGTGCCCGTTGTCTATGCCTCTGGCCGCGCTGGTGCTGCCAGCCACACCAAGCCAGATAATGGCCAGCTGCCTGATAACGATGACCTTGAGCCTTTATTCGAAGCTATCTTGGAGCACATCCCAGCTCCCTCCTACGATGATGAAGCTCCCCTTCAAGCTCACGTCACCAACTTGGACTCATCTCCTTTCTTGGGCCGTCTCGCACTGCTGCGTATTTATAACGGTGAAATCAAAAAGGGTCAGACCGTGGCATGGGTCAAGCACGATGGAACTGTATCCAATGTGCGCATTACTGAATTGTTGAAGACCCAAGCGTTGGAGCGTTTTCCTGCCGAGAGCGCCTCTCCTGGTGACATTGTCGCTATTGCCGGTATTGATGAAATCACCATTGGTGAAACCATCGCAGACCCCGAAGATGTTCGCCCCCTTCCTGCCATCGTGGTGGACGACCCCGCTATTTCGATGACCATTGGAACGAACACCTCTCCCTTGGTTGGAAAAGTTAAGGGTCACAAACTCACTGCCCGCATGGTGAAAGACCGTTTGGATCGTGAGCTCATCGGTAACGTGTCGTTGAAAGTTGTCGACATCGGAAAGCCAGATGCCTGGGAAGTTCAAGGTCGTGGTGAATTGGCTTTGGCAATCTTGGTTGAAAACATGCGACGTGAAGGCTTTGAGCTCACCGTAGGTAAGCCACAAGTAGTGACCAAAAAGGTTGACGGTAAAACCCATGAACCCTTTGAACACCTCACTATTGACGTTCCTGAAGAGTATTTAGGTGCCGTCACCCAGCTCCTTGCCTCTCGAAAGGGCCGCATGGAATCCATGGTCAACCATGGCACCGGGTGGGTTCGTATGGAATTCATCGTTCCTTCGCGTGGTCTGATTGGTTTCCGCACTGAGTTCCTCACCGCAACCCGTGGAACCGGTATTGCGAACGCTATTTCGCACGGCTACGAAGAGTGGGCGGGACAGATCACTACACGTGTCAACGGTTCTATCGTTGCTGACCGTTCGGGAGTGGTTACGCCATTTGCCATCATCGGTCTCCAAGAGCGAATGAGCTTTTTCGTGAACCCCACCGAAGAGGTCTACGAAGGCATGGTCATTGGCGAGAACTCTCGCGCCGACGACATGGATGTCAACATCACCAAGGAAAAGAAACTGACCAATATGCGGCAGTCCACCTCGGACACTTTTGAATCTATGACGCCTTCTCGTCAGCTCTCTTTGGAAGAGTGTTTGGAATTCGCTCGTGAAGACGAGTGTGTAGAGGTGACCCCTGAGAAAGTTCGCATCCGCAAGGTGGAACTTGATGCGAATGCTCGTGCCAGAAACACCAGCAGACTGAAAAAACAAAACGAAAACTAAGCCTTAGACATCCCCACTCCAGGAAGAAGTTACCGAAGTGCTCACACCAGATTCCTTCGCCGGCAAACTGTTCTTGTGGGTGGGCGCTGTAGCAATGGGTCTACTTGTCGGATCCATCACCACAACCGTTCATCAGAACACTGTGGATATTGCCGGTATTGAGATTCCCTGGGGTCTGATCCTGGGACTTGCCGCTATTGCTGGATTTCTTGTGGGTCTGCGCTTACTGGTCGATAACAGATGGATTGTCTCTTTGGCGGCAATTGGAGTTGTCTCTATGGTGTTTCTGTTGAGTCAAGAAAGCCCCGGTGGCTCCATTTTGGTGCCCAATAATCTGTGGGGAATGATCTGGGCACTTGCTCCCACGATTGTGGCCATCATCGTGATTGCCTGGCCGAAAATTCCCGCACGCACCTAGAAACGTCCAAGGGCAAGCCCGGGGAATACTAAGCTAGAAACAGTTCTTTTTCGCTCTTTGAGGAGTTTTTGTGACCTACGTCATCGCCCTTCCCTGTGTCGATGTGAAGGACCGTGCCTGCATTGATGAATGTCCCGTGGACTGCATCTATGAAGGTGACCGAATGCTCTACATTCATCCCGATGAATGTGTGGACTGTGGCGCCTGTGAGCCTGTGTGTCCTGTTGAAGCGATCTATTACGAGGATGACCTTCCTGAGCAGTGGGCTGATTATTACAAAGCCAATGTTGAATTCTTCAACGAAATTGGGTCCCCCGGCGGTGCCGCAAAGGTAGGACCGATTAAAGGTGACCACGCCGTGATCACCGCGCTTCCTCCTCAGGACTAATTTTTATGTTGCGTGAGCTGCCAGAGTATCCCTGGGATCTGATGGCCCCCTACATCGCAACTGCTCAATCACACCCTCAGGGGGCAGTGGACTTATCTATCGGTTCACCTGTTGATCCGACCCCTCAGTCCATTCAAGATGCGGTGATAGCCGCATCTGATGCTCATGCGTATCCCACGACCGTGGGCACTAATGACCTCAGAAATACGATTGTGCAGTGGTTTGCTCGCAGGCGCGGTGTTACCGGGTTAACCGAGAAAAACGTTCTGCCCACCATCGGATCTAAAGAGTTTGTAGCGTGGTTGCCCTTCATGCTGAAGTTAGGTCCAGGAGACATTGTTGTTCACCCTAAAGCCGCCTATCCCACCTATGCCATTGGTGCTCAAATGGCTGAGGCAACAGCACTTGCCGAAGATGATCCCGAGCTGTGGCCGCAGGGCACAAAACTGATTTGGCTCAACAGCCCCGGTAATCCTGATGGAAAAGTGTTAGATAAAAAAGCATTAACTCTTGCGGTTGCAAAAGCACGGGAATTAGGCGCTGTTATTGCGGGCGATGAATGTTATGCCGAGTTGGGCTGGGACGGCCCTTGGGTGAGTTCACCTATTCCGAGTTTGCTGGACCCTGAGGTCACTGGCGGTGATCTCACGGGAATTATCACCGCATATTCCTTGAGTAAGCAATCGAATATGGCCGGCTACCGTGGTGCATTTGTTGCCGGTGACGAGCAGATTATTTCTCAGCTTGCACTTATTCGTAAGCATGCAGGCATGATGGTGTCAGCGCCCGTCCAAGGTGCCATGATTGCTGGGCTTTTAGATGACGCTGCTGTCCAGCACCAAAAAGAGATTTACCGAGCACGCCGGGAAACGCTTATCCCTGCGTTAGAGCACGCAGGTTTCCGCATTGACCACAGCGAAGCAGGGCTATATCTGTGGGTTACTGCGGGGAAAGATTGTTGGGAATCGATTGCAGATCTTTCCAGGCTGGGGATTATCGCCGGACCGGGCGTTTTTTATGGAGATTTTTACCCTGAACATATTCGTATTTCATTGACAGCCACTGATGCGGATATTGCCGAGGCCGCTGCACGGTTGACAAGTGGATAAAAAGGCCCTTGTAAGGCAATAAGCTTAAAGAATTCTGTACACACCTACTTACCCGTGGTTGTGTAACTACCACTCACCCAGACCATTTACCAAGGAGTCTCTGTGACTGACGCCACTAAACCCTCCGAAAACGGAGACGTTGTATCTGTGACATACAACGGCAACACTTTTGATATGCCTGTGTTGAGTGGCACCGCCGGAGCGAACAGTGTCGATTTCTCTTCCTTCACGAAGAACACCGGGCTTACTGCCTTGGATTATGGCTTCGTCAATACTGCATCTACAAAGTCAAAAATCACCTTCATCGACGGTGAGCAAGGAATTCTGCGTTACCGGGGATACCCCATCGACGAAGTAGCTACCAATCTTTCTTTTCTGCAAACCTCCTACCTGTTGATTTATGGTGAGGTTCCCACCGAAGCGCAGACTGAGGAATTTGCCAACAATATTCGTCACCACACGCTGCTCCACGAAGACCTCAAAGACTTCTTCTCTGGGTTTCCTCGTCGCGCTCACCCTATGCCTGTTCTTTCTGCGGGTGTCTCTGCCCTATCGACCTATTATGAAGATTCCCTAGACCCCACGAGCGCAGAAGAAATCGAGATTTCGACCTATCGTTTGTTGGCCAAGCTTCCTGTTATGGCCGCCTATGCCTACAAGAAGAGCATCGGGCAGGCTCGTTTATATCCAGATAACTCCCTGTCGTATGTCGAAGATTTCCTCCGTTTGACCTTTGGCAACAAGGCAGAGCCCTATATTCAAAACCCTATTGTGGTGAACGCTCTCGAGCGCCTTCTGATTCTGCACGCAGATCACGAACAGAACGCCTCGACCTCCACCGTTCGACTCGTCGGCTCCACCGATGCAAACATGTTTGCCTCTGTCTCCGCAGGTATCAATGCATTGTTTGGCCCTCTTCACGGTGGTGCAAACGAAGCGGTATTGACCATGCTCGCCGAGATTCAAGAATCTGGTGAAGGTGTCTCGAAGTTCGTAGAGCGCGTGAAGAACAAAGAAGATGGCGTGCGCCTGATGGGCTTTGGCCACCGCGTGTACAAGAACTACGATCCCCGCGCACGTTTGGTCAAAGAAACCGCAGACCAAGTCCTTGCAGACCTAGGCGTCAATGATCCACTGCTGGATATTGCCAAAGAGCTTGAAGGCATTGCCCTTGAAGACGAATACTTCAAAGAGCGTAAGTTGTACCCCAATGTTGACTTCTACACCGGGGTGATTTACAAGGCCATGGGCTTCCCCACCAGAATGTTCACCGTACTCTTTGCTTTAGGCCGCCTGCCAGGCTGGATTGCACACTGGCGCGAAATGAACTCAGATCCTCAGACCAAAATCGGACGCCCACAGCAGCTGTACATTGGCGACACGGAGCGTCACCTATAAAGGTGAACAGGTATGAAAAGGGTTGTATTCTTAACTTTTTTAGTTACCTTTGCTTCAATTAACTTGCTCTGGAGCAACCAGTATGCAGCTGCAACAAATTGTCAAAGCGGTACAAGCCTTCTAATAAATGGTGGGTTTGAACAACCTAGTATCGGTTCATATGGAGAGCCTCTAGG
>JBIIGO010000059.1:0-7152 GCA_044236405.1 Aurantimicrobium sp. | reverse complement strand
GAACCAAGTTTGACGGAACCGACCGTAGCGCTCATGCCGTATTCGGTGACCATCTTGCGGGCAATGCTGGTTGCCTTCTCAATATCGTTTGAGGCGCCGGTGGTGGGGTCGTGGAATACGATTTCTTCGGCAACGCGGCCACCCATTGCGTAGGTGAGCTGGTCGAGTAGCTCGTTGCGCGTAACGGAGTACTTATCTTCCAATGGAAGAACCATGGTGTACCCCAGAGCGCGTCCTCGGGGAAGAATGGTGACCTTGGTGACAGGGTCAGAGTTGTTCATTGCTGCAGCAGCAAGGGCGTGACCGCCTTCGTGATACGCGGTGATTAATTTCTCGTGGTCACGCATAACACGACTTCTGCGCTGAGGACCAGCAATAACACGGTCGATGGCTTCATCCAATGCACGGTTATCAATCAGTTGTGCGTTAGAACGAGCTGTGAGAAGGGCTGCCTCGTTGAGAACGTTTGCCAAATCAGCACCGGTAAATCCTGGGGATTTACGAGCGACCACTTCTAGGTCCACAGAATCTGCCATGGGCTTGCCCTTGGCGTGGACTTCGAGAATCTTGCGACGGCCTTCCAGATCTGGTGCATCCACACCAATCTGACGGTCGAAACGACCGGGGCGTAGAAGTGCAGGGTCAAGAATGTCTGGACGGTTAGTGGCCGCAATCATGATGACGTTGGTCTTAGGATCAAAACCATCCATCTCCACCAACATCTGGTTCAGGGTCTGCTCACGTTCGTCGTGGCCACCACCCATACCAGAGCCACGGTGACGACCGACGGCATCAATTTCGTCCACGAAAATGATGGCGGGGGCATTTTGCTTGGCCTGTTCGAACAAGTCACGAACACGGCTGGCACCGACACCAACAAACATTTCAACGAAGTCAGATCCGGAGATGGAGTAAAAGGGAACTCCAGCTTCCCCGGCTACAGCACGCGCAAGCAAGGTTTTACCTGTTCCGGGAGGGCCATAGAGCAGAACACCCTTGGGGATGCGTGCACCGACGGCTTGGAACCTAGCTGGCTCTTTCAAGAAGTCTTTAATTTCTTTGAGCTCTTCAATGGCTTCATCCGCACCGGCAACATCGTCGAAAGTGACGGTCGGGGTTTCTTTGGTGACCATCTTGGCGCGGGACTTACCAAACTGCATCACGCCTCGTCCTCCGCCTTGCATGGAGGAGAGCATGAACCAGAAGAATGCACCAATCAACAAAACAGGCAGTAAGAATCCAAGGATGCTCAGGAACCAGTTTTCCTTGGGCACCTCGTCGTTGAACCCATCCGCCAAAGTCGATGCATCAACAGCGTCAACCACCTGAACACCACGGGGGGCAACATAGAAGAACTGGACCTCTGTGCCGTATTTCTCATCAGCTTCGGTCAAGGTCAGATCAACGCGTTGTTCAATATCGACAATGGTCGCACTCGAGGCTTTGTTGTCCTTGAGGAACTTCAGACCTTCCTCAGTCGTGACAGGTTGAAAACCAGTCATAGAAATGAGGGAAGAGCCTACCCAGACCGCAATCACAGCGATCATGATGTACAGCAGGGGCCCGCGCAGAATGTTCTTGAATTTCATGGTCTTCTCAGGTTACCGGGTCACAGCAGGGGCCAGCTGAGTGTTTGCCAAAGGCGGAATTAGGCGTGAGGGTCTTCGCCGCCGTAGACGTGAGGTGCCAAAACCCCTAAACCGCGAACATTGCGGTAATTCTCGGCATAATCCAGGCCGTACCCAACCACGAAAGCAGGGGGGATGTCGTAGCCAATATATTTGACGTCAACAGGCTCAACAACCGCATCAGGCTTGCGGAACATGGCACACACTTCAATAGATGCGGCGCTTCGAGCCTCCAGGTTTCTAATCAGCCAATTCAAGGTCAACCCAGAATCAATAATGTCTTCAATGATTAAGACATGCTTTCCAGCAACATCTGCATCCAGGTCTTTCAGGATTTTTACATCACCGGATGATTTTGTGCTGTTTCCGTAAGAAGAAACTGCCATGAAGTCGATATGGGCGTGGAAAGAAAGTTCACGTATCAAATCACTAATAAAAATCACGGCGCCCTTAAGCACCGCAATGATTACCAGTTCTTTGCCGGCATAGTCACGTTCAATGTCCTTGGCTAATTCAGCCACCCGAGACTGAATCTGTTCTTCGCTGAACAAGATTTCTGTGATGTCCGCTTCGACCTCACTCATATCCATGTGTTTTCCTTCGTAACCTATGCATAAACGGGGACCTATGGAGCTGGTGTGAACACCAGTGATGCTCCTTGTCGCTCCACTCTAATACCGGGAAGGTGACTTTCTCCCTGTCCATGCCACGCAGTAATCAACCTCGTCACCGAATCGGTGTGTGTTGCACTTGCGCTCAGTCCAAAGTTGTCCCACATCACTGTGCGCACCACACGAGCTAGCACCGCGGGCTCCATCAATTCCAACTCAGGCACAGAAACCGAAACAACGCTCTCGGTGACAATCACTTCAGGCATCTGCGAGCGCGTGAGCTGTTCGAGCACAGCATTATCGTCCTGAAGATGTGCTGCTGTTCGCGCTAGTGCTTCAGCAACACCAGGACCTAATTCTTTTTCTAAGACAGGCAAAACACTGTCACGAATGCGTACACGAGTAAAGCGGTCATCGTGATTATGGGGGTCGTCCCAGACCTCAAGTCCTTGATCTTCACACGCGGCGACAGTCTCATTTCGTCGAATACCCAGCAAAGGTCGGCGGTAGATTCCGTTCACAGCACTCATACCTGCGAGGCTGGTTGCTCCGGCGCCTCGAGTAAGCCCTAACAACACCGTTTCTGCTTGATCATCCAGCGTGTGACCTAACAAGATGGCAGAAATCCCTCGTTCAGTAACTGCGTCGTCAAATGCCTGATACCGAGCTCGACGAGCATCTGCTTCAAGCCCCGACTCAGTAATAACAGTGACTTTCTTAATCACCACAGGATCTAATCCCAGAGCGTGGGCAGTATCAGCAGCCTGGCGAGCACTCTTTTCTGAGCCTTCTTGTAAACCGTGATCAATCACGATGGCTCCCGCACGAAGCGACGCGCGAGGTGCTTCGAAAGCAGTTGCCGCGGCCAGGGCCACCGAGTCTGGGCCTCCGCTGAGGGCAACCAAGACTAAAGAATCAGGGGCAAGGTCGGAAAGTGACTCACGAACTGCACGCCGAATATCAGCCATTGCTGGCGTGAGGCGTGGACGAGTGTTCATATCCAGTAACGTTATTAGGTATTCGCCCCAACCGTGAAGGAGCCCGTCGTGGCAAAATACGACGTCGTCATTGAAATTCCTAAAGGAAGCCGCAACAAATACGAAGTAGACCATGAAACAGGACGTGTATATCTCGACCGTGTCTTGTTCACCACCTTCGTTTACCCCACCGACTATGGCTATTTTGAGAACACTCTCGGCCTCGACGGAGACCCTGTAGACGCTTTGGTTCTCTTGGAATACCCCGTCTTCCCTGGAGTGGTTGTTTCTGTTCGTCCGGTTGGTGTTCTCAACATGAGTGATGAAGCAGGCTCAGACGCCAAAGTCATCTGTGTACCTGCAAAGGATCCTCGCTGGAGCCACATCCAAGACATCTCTGATGTTCCTGAGCAGACTCGCAACGAGATTGAGCACTTCTTCAACCGTTACAAAGACCTAGAACCCGGCAAGTTTGTCAACGTTGAGGGCTGGGCTGATGCAGCTGAAGCTGAGCAAATCGTTGTTGACGGATTTGAACGCCTGAAAAAAGAAGGCCACTAGATCACATAGAAAAGTCCCCCTCGCTCAGTAGCGAGGGGGACTTTTTCAATTAAGGCTTAGAGTTCAATGCCACGTGCGCGCATAAACGGCTGTGGGTCAACTCCACGAGATCCGCCACCGGTGTGAACTTCATAGTGCGTGTGACATCCCGTAGATAGACCCGTTCTTCCCACGCGAGCAATAAGTTCACCAGGGCCAACCTGTTGACCAAAACGTACGTTGATGCCGTCTGCGGTGACGTGGCCATAGCGTGTGCGAATACCTCCACCATGGTTAATCTCCACCATGTATCCATATCCACCAATCGCACCGGCATAGGTCACTGTTCCACCTGAGGCCGCATAAATGGGTGTTCCACACCTGGCCGCGAGGTCAGTGGCGTTGTGGAAGCTTCCGGTCCACCCGGCACCTGGAATAAAGAAGTTAGGCCTAGGGCCCCAGACATCAGAGACATAAGCTGCTGGAACCGGGTGCGTCCATCCAGCGCCGGAAATAGCAATGCCGCGAGCTGCTGCTTCAGCTGCAGCGCGTTCGGCAGCAATACGTTGTGCTTCACGCACACCTGCTTCATAACCTGAGACCGTTGCGGCGGTGGCATCCTGAAGGGCAGCAAGCTGGGCTTGCAAAATCATTTGTTGATTCACACTGGCATCGAGCTTTGCTTGAGCTGCTTCTTGTGCTGCAACAGCAGCATTGAATGCAGCCTCGGCTTCAACGCGTAATTCTTCGCGAGCAGCAACGGCAACTTCAGCTTGCTTAGATAATGACTCTGCTTCGTTCTTGGCCGCTTGCGCTTCTGCATAAATCGAATTGGAGCGTTCTGAAAGTTTGCTCATACTTCCGAGTTTGCTCAGCAACTTGTCTGCGCCTGAGGATGTGCCCTGCATAAGCAACGTGATGCTGAGATCACTTCCACCTGAGCGATACAACTGTGCTGCCAGACGTCCTGCTTGGGTTGATGCCGTTTTGGCTTTTTCTTCAGCCGCCGTAGCTGCCTCTTCAATTAGAAGGGCCGTGTTTTCTGCTTGAGAAAACTTATCGAGCGCAATTCCGTATTCCACGCCCTTGGCATCTGCTTCGGCTTGGGCGGCGGCAACTTCAGAGGCTAAGGACGCAATGAGTCCTTGAATGTTTTTGACCTGGGCAGCTTTCGCTGATTCATTATTCTTGGCATTTTGGACATCTTGCCAAGAAGGATACGTGTTCGCGAATGCAGGGTTAGTCAACGATCCGCTTGAGAAAGTTGCAAGTGCAATCAACATGACTGTGGCCATAAACAGGCGCGAGGAACGCCAGAGTCTCTGCGGCGCAGTGCGCGTCATCTCTGTGTCCTGCATTGGTTCTTCCTTGGCTGTTATAGGCACGGTACTTTCCACGGTAACAACCTAACTTGGAGAAAGCTGGGAAGGCTCTCCGCATCTGCCAATAAGTTCGATTGGCGCACAGCCCCAATATTCCCTATGCTTGATTTTCGGTAACTGCACGAAAGTGTATGCCTTGGCCCCATCGTTTAGCGGCCTAGGACTCCGCCCTTTCACGGCGGCAACACGGGTTCGAATCCCGTTGGGGTCACCAAGATATAGACTGAGTCAGTTACCAAGTAAGGCCCTGTAGCGCAGTTGGTTAGCGCGCCGCCCTGTCACGGCGGAGGTCGCGGGTTCAAGTCCCGTCAGGGTCGCGGATGTGGCCCTTCTTCGGAAGGGTTTTCATCTAGGCGGCATACTTCTCACGAGATGCCGTTTGGCTCTGTAGCTCAGTTGGTAGAGCGTTCGACTGAAAATCGAAAGGTCACCGGATCGATGCCGGTCGGAGCCACCGACAAACCCCCGTTTCGTGCGGGGGTTTTTGGTTTGTTACTCCAGTGAGTTTTCCCTCTGTCAAAGCCACTAAATTGTGCACAAGGCACCACAATAAAGAGATGACTACTTCGGTGCCCAAACAACTCATGTCACTTCTGGTTGTTCCTGCCCTCTTAGGTGTGGGTGCCGCGCTGGCCGCCACCGTATTCCTCAAAGCTGTTGAACTTGGACAAGAGTTTCTCTATGGCCATATTCCTGCAGTGCTGGGATTGAGTTCTGCGCCCTGGTGGCTTGCTGGAGTGTTCCTCAGTGTTGCTGGTGTGCTGATTTACTTCTTGAGAAAACTTCCTGGAGCTGCAGGGCCCAGCCCGCTCAGCGGTTTCCATTTTGATACCGCGGTAAATTTCGCACCAGCAATATTATTGACAGCTTTGGTGAGCTTGATGGCCGGTGGCGCACTTGGTCCCGAAGCGCCCTTGATTGTGTTGGGAACAACACTGGCTGCGTTGTTGACACGAAACAAGGACGAAAAGACTCGGTCTGCTGCCATGTTTATTGGTGGCGCTGCCGCTATTGGTGCGGTCTTTGGTAACCCATTCATCACCGCTTTCATGATCTTGGAATTTGCCGCAATTGGTCTGGTTCCATACGCCCTTGTTATCCCGGTGATGACGGCCTTGGCTGCAAGTTATGTCGTGCAGATTGGGATCTGGAATTTCCCTGGAGTTGAGCTCCATCCGTTGGCTGTTTCAGGTCTGCCTGAATACACCTCTATCGGTTCCTGGGATTTTGCTCTTGCCGCTCTCGTCGCGGTGATTGCAGGTGTGATTGGTATCTTGACCAGGGTCCTGGGAACAAAAGTTCAAAGCTATTCCGATCGCGCATTTGGCCCTACGTTGGCGATGGCCATCGCAGGAATTATTCTCGTGGTCTTCCTAGCAGAAACTTTCTGGGGTATTCCGCTCGATCAGCTTCTCTTTAGCGGTAATAGCGCAATGCCTGATCTGATAGCTATGGAATCTGTGCTGATTGTGGCCATTATCCTCATCGCCAAAACACTCATTTATAGCGTGACCCTAGGTTCCGGTTTCCGAGGTGGTCCCATTTTCCCCGTGACGTTCTTAGGTGTCGCTGTGGGAGTTCTCATCAGCTTGATGTTCCCTGAATCGCCTGTCAGTGCATTAGCCGCAGCCGGTATTGCTGGAGCCAGTGCTGCCTTCTTGAAACTGCCTGCAACCAGTGCGCTGCTTGCTGCAGTGCTGATTGGGGGAGCAGGTGAAGCTATTGCTCCCATCGCAATCGTCGGAGCAGTTGTTGGCTTCGTGATTCGGGTGAGCTATGACGCGCTAGTGGAGAAAAAATCTACATCCGTCTCAGGGTAAACATTCGGCAAAATCTCAGACAAAAACTCTAGATTTATCTCATGGGATTCTTTGACAAACTTTTCGGAACTGACCCCGACGAAGAATATCGTCGGACTACAGCAGATGTGCGCCGCGTAAGTGGTGCCCGATCTGACGACGAGATAGCCGTTGAACGCTATCGCTACTTGTTGAGGACCGCACCGCCTGAAGCA
>JBIIGO010000057.1:0-7421 GCA_044236405.1 Aurantimicrobium sp. | reverse complement strand
TGCGATCGCAGTATTGCAGGGGGCCGGCTTTGCCTATTCCACCGAAGTTGATCAAGAATTGTGGGATTCAAAAGCGGTACGAAGCCAAAGCCCCGCTGGTGGTCAACTCGCTAAGCGCGGTTCTACGGTTACTATTTCAAACCGCTAACTAGCTCTGTGTCGCGATGCTGACAATCTTGGGCTCGCGAACAATCACATTCGCTACTGTCTTTTCCTCAAGCAGGCGAATCACACCGGGAAGTTCCATAACGAGTTTTTCTAGTTCCTGTGCAGAGACATCTGGAGAAACCTCGAGGCGCTCTCTCACTTTTCCGTCAATTTGCACAACACACGTGACCGACTCTTGAACTAAGAGGGCAGGGTCTGCGTCAGGCCACGTGACAAGGGCAACAGTCGGCTCATAGCCCAAGACTTGCCACATATCTTCTGCGGTGTATGGGGCATAAAGGTCGAGCATCATGGCAATTGTCTCTGCAGCCTCTCGGACAGCGGGATCTGCTGGTCCGACCCCTGAATCAATTGCTTTCCTGGTGACGTTGACGTGTTCCATCAGTCTGGCAACGAGCACATTGAACTTAAATCCTTCAATGAGCGTCGGTGCCTCTGCCAACAATCGATGTGTAGCTTGACGAAGCTTCTTATCCCCTTGGGTGTAATCACACTCTGGGGCACTTGTCACATCGTGGGCAATTCTCCATGCCCGCGCTAGGAATTTATTACTTGCGGCAGGTGACACATCAGCCCAGTCAATGTCATCTTCGGGAGGCCCAGCAAAGGCCATTGTTAAACGGACCGCATCAACACCGTGTTCTTCGAGTTGGTCTGAGAGCTTAACCAGATTTCCTTTGGACTTACTCATGGCAGAACCATCCATAAGCACCATTCCTTGATTCAACAGATTGGTGAAGGGTTCTTCAAAATCGACATAGCCCAAGTCAAATAACACCTTGGTGATGAAGCGGGCATAGAGCAGGTGCAAAATAGCGTGGGTAACTCCCCCGACGTATTGATCCACCGGCGCCCATCGTTTCGCTTCAGCGGGATCAAAGGGCTGCGTGTCATCGTGAGGTGATAAAAAGCGCAGGAAATACCAGGAACTATCTACAAAAGTGTCCATCGTGTCAGGATCTCGCAGAGCAGCTGAGCCATCGAGTGGACTTTCAACATTGACCCAGTCTTTGGCAGCCCCCAGCGGTGAAGACCCCTTGGGCTGAAGATTTAAGCCTTCTGTTGGCGGAAGCACAACAGGAAGCTGGTCTTCGGGAACAGGGATCTCTGTTCCATCTGCTGCGTGAATGATCGGGATAGGGGTTCCCCAATAACGTTGACGTGAAATCAGCCAGTCACGAAGTCGGTAGTTTTTAGCTGGCTTTCCAACGTTTTTCTTCTGCAAAATCTCAATGGCACGATCAATAGCCTCGCGCTTAGTCAACCCATCGAGTTCACCAGAATTAATGAGCAGACCATCACCCGAGGTGGCAATTCCTGTGATGGCAGGATTGTTTTCGATGGAGTTACCCTGCTCATCTGTGGGTGCAGGGACATCCACAACAACCGTGACAGGCAGTTCATATGTCCTAGCGAAATCAAGGTCACGTTGATCGTGCGCTGGAACACCCATCACTGCGCCATGGCCATAATCCGCAAGGACATAATCAGCAGCCCAGATGGGGATTCGCTCTTGAGTGAGAGGGTTCAGGGCATAGCGGCCCAAAAAGACACCTGTTTTGGGACGATCTGTTGCCTGACGTTCAATCTCGGTAGATTTTTGAACTTCGACAAGATACTTCTCAAAATCTGCCCTGATTGTGGGATCTGCATCCAGGACGAGTTCACTGGCTAAATCAGCATCTGGTGCGACAACCATGAAGGTTGCCCCACACAGCGTGTCAGGACGTGTCGTGAAAACTGTCACAGGATTCGTCCGACCCTCAATCACAAAGTCAACATCTGCTCCTTGTGAGCGACCAATCCAGTTGCGCTGCATCGTGAGAACTTTGGCCGGCCATTGACCTTCTAATTGGTCCAGATCATCCAGGAGACGATCGGCATACTCGGTAATACGGAAATACCACTGGGTCAGTTTCTTTTTGACCACAATCGCACCTGATCGTTCTGATGTGCCATCAGGAAGTACTTGTTCGTTGGCAAGAACGGTCTGATCGACCGGATCCCAATTCACCCAACTATCTTTGCGATAGGCCAAGCCCTTTTTATACATCTGAAGGAACAGCCATTGGTTCCACTTGTAATATTCCGGATCAGAGGTGTGAAGAACCCGTGACCAGTCAAAACTTGTTGCGTAGCGTCGCATGGAGCGTTTTTGCTGATCAATGTTGTCGTAGGTCCAGGTAACTGGATTCAGACCACGCTTGATCGCAGCGTTTTCTGCCGGTAATCCAAAAGAGTCCCAGCCAATGGGGTGAAGCACGTTGTAGTTTCGGTGGCGCCAATAACGAGCAATAACATCGCCGAGTGCATATGCTTCCGCGTGACCCATGTGTAAATCACCGGAAGGGTAGGGAAACATGTCCAAGACATATTTCCGCGGTCTGTCATCCCGTGGATCATCCGAGCGGAAAGGCTCAAGTTCTTCCCATATTGGAAGCCACTTTTCCTGCATTTCCGCGAAGTTATAGGTCGCGCCCTCGTTTTCAGACATCCTTTTTAGGATACCTGTTCTTGACTGACCCCTAGAACCTTCAATAGTGGCGCAACCTTGATAAATGTCTCTTCCAGCTCTGCCTGAGGATCCGAACCGGAGGTAATTCCTCCCCCTGTACCTACCCATGCCCCCTGGGGCGATAACACAATGCTGCGAATAACCATGGCCAGATCTACTGCTCCGTTGAACCCGATATATCCAAAAGCACCGGAATAAATCCCTCGAGGTCCTTCTTCAAATTCTGATAACAAAGAAATGGCACTAATTTTCGGAGCGCCAGTCATAGAGCCAGCCGGAAAGCAGGCGTGAATCGCATCGATGACGCTGACACCACTGGCCAAATCAGCTGAGACGGTGGAGACCAGTTGATGAACGCTGTGATAGCTCTCCACGGCCAGTAACGAATCAACACGAACAGTTCCCAGTTTCGCCACTTTCCCAACGTCATTGCGCATCAAATCTACAATCATCAGATTTTCTGCGCGTTCTTTCTCGCTGGAGACTAATTCGGCAGCTAACTCGTTATCGAGTTTCACGCTGGCACCCCGAGGCCGGGTTCCTTTGATAGGTTTCGTGGTCACGTGTCGTTGTGCAGAAATGCGCAGGAAAACCTCAGGGCTTGACGACAACAGGGCATACTCGCCAAATTTCAACAAACCACCATGGTGACTGGGGTTTGCTCGCCTCAGGGCAAGGTAGGTATCTAGTGGATCAAAGTTTCCCTGAATCTGAGCCGAATTGGTCAAACAAAGTTGGTACGCGTCTCCTGCGTGTATTTTCGATAAGCACTGGCCCACAAGTTCGCGATATTTCTCTGGGGAATGCCGCCACGTTGCTTGGGTCGCAGTCGCAGGTCCTGGTTTACGGTCAGTTAAATCCGCTGGGGAGTCTTGAACTTTTTCAAGAATCTCGTCACGAAGCTCGAGTGCTCTCTTGTGGGCAGAGAGGCTGAGGAGAAAACATTGGGCATGGGCATGATCGAACTCGATGGCCCAATCGACATGCAACCACGCAGCATCGGGAAGAGAGGACGAGGGAAGGGCAACTCCGGTGGTCATTTGAGCCAGTTCATATCCAAACCAGCCAACCCATCCCAACGTGAAATCCGAGCTGGATGCCTCAGAAAGATCACACGCACGAGCGTTTTCCAATTGCGCTGTGAGCCATGCGAAAACGGTGTCTGGCGATGATTCATTAAAAAGTTGGGGTGAGGAATTCGAAAAGCCAAGATACGAGGATCCAGTTTCGGCATACTGGCCACTATCGAGCCACACAAAGGATTCGACTCCAGAAGAGAGCAGGGTTACCGCTTTCTCTGGATCAATCCAGTGTGGTAGTGGCAATCGCCAAACTTTGTGCATCACCGTACTAGCCTAAGGCTGTGGATGTTGTGCGTTATCGCTGGAATGGTCAAGAACTTGTTGACGTCTCAGGTTCTGCCTCTATTGATCTGTTCGTCGCAGACTCTTTTTTGGTTTCTGAAGGCACAGTCGTTGATATCGATGCCCATCTCGGCAGGTTTTCAGAATCAGCACAGCGCCAGAGACTACTCAGGCCCATAGATGCTTTTTTGAATGCTGTTGTAGCAGTGCTTCCCAGACAAGGAAACTTCTTTCCCCGTATTGAGCTGACAGAGCGAGGAGAGCTCGAGCTTCGGATCAGAGATGCCCCTGCCCTCACATCAACCATTACGGTAATAAACGCAACTGCAGACCCCAGAAGGACGCCGGAGATCAAAGGACCGGATATTCCAGGGTTAGCCAAAGTTCAAGAATCCGCCAAGGCTTCCGGCGCTGACGATGCCATCATCTTGAATGCGATGGGCAACATTATCGATGGAACAACAACTTGTCTGGTCTGGGTGGCTGGGGAGAAGGTTTATCAGCCACCCCGTGAATTCTCACGAGTATCGAGCGTGACGGTTGCGCAAATGGAGAAAATTCTGGGACAGCCTCTTCAGGAGCAGCCGCTGACTCCGTCCGAGCTGCACGGCTATGAACTATATGCCCTCAATTCATTGCACGGCATACGTGCCGTGACCACATGGATTGACGGGCCTACGTTAGAGATAAACACCAACAGGTTAGAAATGTGGCGCAATTCCTACAATGAACTTTTTGCCGCATTACCGGAGACAACATGAACGAGATTATTGATTTTGTCCTCAATAGTGTTGCCTCTGTTGACCCAGTCACCAGAACCCTTGTTGCCTCATTATTGATTCTGCTTGAAACCTCGTTTTTAGTGGGCTTGGTTGTTCCCGGTGACACCGTTGTCATCATTGCCAGCACAGCTATTGCGAACATGCAGCAATACATTTTCATGGTTGTGATGGTCATTATTGGATCCCTGATTGGGGAAACAATTGGGTTTTTTGTCGGAAAGTATTTTGGTCCACACATTCGCAGAAGCTGGTTAGGCAGAAAAATTGGCCAGCACCGCTGGGAAAAAGCAGAAAACTACATCGACCGCCGCGGAGGCATAGCCGTCTTTGTCAGCAGATTTCTTCCTATCCTGCACTCCCTTGTTCCGCTAACTGTGGGAATGACCAAGATGAGATACAAAACCTTCATTATCTGGACAGGCGCTGCATGCATCATCTGGGCTTTTCTCTATGTCACCGTCGCAGCAGTCTTAAAAGATCAATACACCGCTTTTGCGCAACGCTACGAATGGGCGGGGTGGGCATTCCTGGGGGGAATTGCCGTCTTTATCCTCACAGTCAGTCTGATCAAGAAGCGCATCGAAAAATCTCAAGAGAAATATATGGATACTCCCGGGGATGATGACTCACGTACTGTTGAAAATCCATTAGGAACATAACCTCGTGAATTCCGTGGGGCTTGAGCTTTCGTGACAAACTTAGTGCTGTGATGTCTTCAAAACCCTCGACTGCTGCTGAGCTCACCAGCGATGTCATGCACCGAGCTGCACGTTTGGAAGATAAATTTCATGCCTGGCGAGAAAAGCGCGCCCGCAAACGAGGGTATGCCGTCACCGTCATTCCCTACCCAGGATATGGTTCCACGACCTGGGTACGAGTGTTGTGTCGGGTTCTGTTAACCAAAAATCCCAGGCCCGGTTCTCGTGCTGAACGAAAAATGAAAAAGCGCTCTGAAAGAGTGCGTGGGTGGCGATCTTTCACAAGCGTGCCGGTAAACCAAGTTAAGGTCACCATTAAAATCAATGGCTTTGAAACAGAAGTTGAGGCTGACCGCGGTGGGGTTGTAGATATTCAGATTCCCGTCAAACTCACAGCCGGAGAACATACGGTGTTTCTTCAAGCCGATGGATCAGAACTCGCTCACGCCACCATCAATGTAATTGCTCCGTCGGTGAAAATTGGTTTGGTATCAGATGTTGATGACACGGTAATGGTGACAGCACTTCCCAGGCCATTCTTGGCCGCTTGGAATTCCTTCGTCTTGGATGAGCATGCTCGTGTTCCGACTCCCGGCATGGCCGTCTTTTTATCCAGAGTTGCCTCAATGACCCCTGGAATGCCTGTGGTCTATTTATCTACGGGTGCATGGAATGTCGCCCCTACGCTGACGAGGTTCCTCTCTAGAAATCTTTACCCATCAGGGACCTTGTTGTTGACAGATTGGGGCCCTACCCACGACAGAATGTTTAGGTCCGGGCGAGCCCATAAAGAAACCCAACTCAATAGATTAGCTACTGAATTCCCCAAGATTAAATGGATTCTTGTCGGGGATGATGGCCAGCACGATGAGTCGATTTATGCAGAGTTTTGTCGTAAACACCCGAAGAATGTTGCCGCAATTGCGATACGTCAACTCTCCACCGGTGAAGCTGTTCTTGCCGGTGGACGACGTAAAGCTGAAGAACACACGCAAGAGGAAAAAGTTCCTTGGATTTACGCCCCCGATGGTGCTGGCCTAGATGCGCAGCTTAGGGAGCTTAAATTTCAATCCTGAATTCATCGAATGAGGCAACATCGGACGTTTTTACTCTGACTTTCAATAAAGTGCCCTCATCGAGGTATTCCGTAGAGTCAATGACTGCATTTTCGTGTAATGCGGCAACCACCTCACCGCGCCCATAAGGAATAAGCAAATCCAAAGGAACATCAGGTGTAGGAATGCGCTCAGCAATAACTCTCAGCAGATCATCTACTCCGGCTCCCGTGCGTGCTGAAACAAACAGTGCGGAAGGCTCTAGCCCTCTGAGTAATAATTCGGTATTGGCATCAATGAGGTCTGACTTATTGAACACAATTTGTTCGGGAACCCCCGATGCTCCCGACTCGGATAACACATCTCGAACGGTCCGAATTTGAGAAGCAGGATCAGGGTGGGACGCATCAACAACATGAACGATCAGATCGGAATCACCGACCTCTTCCAAGGTTGAACGGAAAGCCTCAATGAGTTGATGTGGAAGGTTACGAACAAATCCAACAGTGTCGACCAGGGTATAGGCACGGCCATCTTCTGTTTTTGCCTGACGAACGGTGGCATCGAGGGTTGCAAAAAGTGCGTTTTCCACTAACACGCCTGCCCGGGTGATGCGATTAAGCAAAGAAGATTTACCCGCATTGGTGTAGCCGGCAATAGCAACTGAAGGGACCTGATTTCTCTTTCGGTTAGCTCTTTTGGCATCCCGTGCAGGTTTCATCGCGATGATTTGTTTTTTCAGCTTAGAAATACGCTGGTTGATTCGCCTGCGGTCTAACTCAATCTTTGTTTCACCGGGACCACGAGACCCCATTCCTTGACCAGCACCGCCGACTTGC
>JBIIGO010000005.1:0-25380 GCA_044236405.1 Aurantimicrobium sp. | reverse complement strand
AGATGAACAAGATAATCGCTACAAGAAGACCCAAGCCAATGCCGATGTACCCGGTGATCAAACCGGCGATGGCAAGACCGTCACCGCTTTGACCTTTGGCACGAAGTTCTTTGCGACCAATGTGACCGGTGACCACAGCAACAATGCTGGCCAAGAAGGGGAGGACAGTTAGTCCAGCAACACCAGCGACCAAGGACACAATTGCCAAGGTGTTGGTTTGTGGGGCAGCTACTACTGCGGGAGCAGCAGCTGCGGCAGCAGGCTTTGCCTGGGAAGATGCTTTGGAAGCCGGAGCTTTTTTAGCAGGAGTTTTTGAGGTTTTTTCTGATTCAGCCATAGTAAAAGTCTACATAACTTGGATCTGTGTAACTGGGAGTGTGCTGTCAGCTCCAAAATCTAAGGACGAGGGCTTCGCCCCCGCCATAATGAGCTCTGACGCCAAGGCTGCAATCATGGCACCGTTGTCAGTGCACAACGAAAACTCGGGGATACGCAATTCGACACCGGCTGCCTCGGCACGCTCGTGCGCTACTTGGCGCAGGCGTGCATTGGCAGTGACCCCGCCACCTAAGAGCAGACGCGGAACACCATGGTCTTGGCAGGCCGCAATAGCTTTGGCAGTGAGCACATCCACTACGGCTTCGCGGAAGCTCGCGGCAACATCAGCTACAGGAATCTCCTCGTTGTTATCGCGACGGATTTCTACCCACCTGGCCACAGCAGTTTTCAACCCCGAGAACGAAAAGTCATAGCGATGCTTGTCCATGTCTTTGGGTTGAGTGAGCCCGCGAGGGAATCTGATTGCTGCAGGATCTCCTCCTGCAGCTGCCTTATCAATTTCAGGACCGCCAGGATAGGGCAGGCCTAAAATCCTAGCGACTTTATCGAAGGCCTCTCCGGCCGCATCATCGATGGTCTCCCCCAGCAGCTCCACATCAGAGGTGAGATCTCGAACTAACAGCAAGGAGGTGTGACCGCCGGAAACAAGAAGAGCGATGGTGGGGTATTCCAGATGTCCATCCTGCCCCAACACGTCTGCACCGACGTGACCAACAAGATGGTTCACGGCATACAACGGCTTATCAACCGAAAGCGCCAAAGCTTTGGCAGCGCCCACACCAACCATGAGTGCTCCGGCCAGACCAGGCCCACTGGTCACGGCAATAGCGTCGACGTCTTTCAGATTCACCCCTGCCGTGGTCAGAGCCTGGTTTAAGGTCGGGGTGAGCGCTTCAAGGTGAGCACGTGCCGCAACCTCTGGAACAACACCGCCGTAGCGAGCATGTTCCTCCATGGAGGAGGCAATCACATTGGCCAGCAGGGTTCGCCCGCGAACAATTCCAATCCCGGTTTCATCACAGCTGGTTTCAATCCCTAGGACGAGAGGCTCTGTGGTGTTCATGGTGTTAGTCACCTGGGAGCTCCTCTCGTCTCATCACGATGGCATCAATTCCATCGGGTTGGTAATAGTTCCTGCGCACATCAATGCGCTCGAAACCTAAAGATTCATACAGGGCAATGGCGTGTGGATTATCCGCACGCACTTCTAAGAAAATACGTCGCGCTTGACGCGACTGGGCAATCTCTAACAACTCGGTGACTAGATGACGCCCAATGCCTTGCGAGCGAGCGGCTGGATCTACGGCCACGGTTTGAATATCCGCATCTCCTGAGCCGATGGGAGCCAGCAGGCCGGCGTATCCCACGAGTGCGGGTGCTCCGCCTAGGGCATCAGTGAGAACCTCTGCCACCAAATACACCGCATGAGGATTGAGCACTTCCGAGAGCATGGTGTCGGTATTCCAGGCGTGGTGGGCAAAGGTGCTCACTTCGAGTTCCATGATCGCCGGGATATCTTCTGCGGTGGCCTGACGAAGCTGAATCTGAAGACCTTTCACTTTTGCACCACCCGCTTAGGGCCCTTAGACAGCGTCACATCCGGCGAGCGCAAGTAGATAGCCTGCGCAGGAATGAAGGAGGTAGTGGCGGTGAGCATGGACTGTGCAGCTAGACCGAGGGAACCCGCGGAGATTTCTTTAACCTCACGGACAGTTCCCGCAAAAGAGGGCACCTGATCTGCAGGTGCCAACAAGGGTCCTTCGGACCGAACAGGGACCATATTGAGCATTCCGCTATAGACGGTGACAAATTTTTCTTTCCGTCTGGCATCGGTGATGACCTGAATGGGAGAGACGGAGTGCTGGAAGTGGTGCCAGGCCACGGCATCGTGGCTGACCATCGGATAGAGCGGAATGCCGGCACCTGCTGAGAAGGCTTCGGCGGCAGCAATGCCGACCCGAAGCCCCGTGAAGGGGCCAGGTCCCATGCCCGAGACCACACCGGTTATTTCTGATGCCGACAGGCTGGCATCTCTGAGGCACTGGTGAATAAGTGACCCAATAACTTCGGCATGGGTCAAGGGATTCTCCGACGACTGTTCGCTGACCACAGCACCGTCACGGACGATGGCAACACTAGTTCCCGCTGAGGTGTCTATGACAAGGAGTGCACTCATGCCATCTCCCACCTGGGGCCGTGTCCGGTTATGGTGACCGTGCGGGGTTCAACCAGGTCGCCCTCGAGTTCTCCGGCATCTGCTCCTGTGGGTCGATCAATCACGATTTCTAGCCAGGAGTCCACGAGATCGTCGATCAGGCCTGCGCCCCACTCGACAATCACCACCGAGTTAGCAAAATCAATATCGAGATCATCCAGCTCCACAGCAGAGTTCAATCGGTAGGCATCAACGTGTACCAGGGGCACTCCCCCGTTTTCGTGGGGATGTGTTCTGGCGAGGACGAAGGTGGGGCTGGTGACAGGCCCTCTCACTCCGAGGCCTTCGCCGATGCCACGGGTGAGTGTTGTTTTCCCGGCCCCGAGTTCACCGGTGAGCACAATCACATCTCCGGCACGAAGATCAGCAGCGAGGTCTAAACCTAACTGGTGCATCTGTTCTGGGGTCTGGATAACCTGAACAGCGGTCATGCTAAATCCTGGGTGTATTCATAGGTCAGTCTGGTTCCCACCAACCGGGTAACAATCTCGTAGCCGATGGAGTCAGCAGCGGCAGCCCAGTCGTGCACCGACGGTGCGCCCTGGGCTGGGTCTCCAAAGAGAATCACGTCATCGCCTACGAAGACAGGGTTACTTCCCACATCCACGACAAACTGATCCATAGCGATGCGCCCGGCCACCTCATAGCGTGTGCCATTGATCACCACGGGACCTGCACACGAGGCATCCCGGTTAATCCCGTCGCCATAGCCCACAGGCACCAGGGCAAGTTGAGTGTCTTCTGAGGTGCGATAGAGGTAGCCGTAGCTGACCGGGGTATTCGCAGGAACACTTTTCACCGAGATCACCTGGGTGCGATAGGTCATGGCCGGAATCAGCCCGAACTGTTCGGGGCGAAGTTCTTCGGTCGGACCAATGCCATAAATAGCAATACCGGTGCGCACCATGTTGTACCTGGTCTCTGGCAATGTCAGTGCAGCCAGGGATGCAGCCAAGTGAACCAGGGGTGGGTTCAGCCCGGCATCTGCCAGAACACTGCGTGCTTGTTCAAAGACGTCCAGCTGACGAAGGTCATCTGCTTCAGATGTATTCGAGAGATGACTAAACACTCCCTCAACCTCAAGATAGCCTTCCGCATGGAGCTCAGAGGCGCGAGCAAAAACATCTGCCCAATCACGCTCTGCGGTGCCATTTCGTCCCAAGCCAGTATCTACTTTGAGGTGAACCTTGGGAGTCAGACCTACCCTCGCTCCCGCTTGGGCAATGGCGCCCAGCTGTTCTTCTGAAACAGCACCAAGGGTGATGTTCTCCACAATGGCCTCATCAAAGGTTTCATCGGGAGCATGTATCCAACACAAGATAGGTGCACTGATCCCTGCAGCCCGGAGTGCTCTGGCCTCATCGATATCGGCAACACCCAACCAGGTTGCTCCGCCTGTGAGCGCAGCTCGGGCGGATTCAACCATGCCATGGCCATAGGCGTTTGCTTTAACAACGGCCATCAGGTCATCCACCTGAGCAATCTCTTTAACCTGCGCAACATTATGAGCAATAGCGGAGGTGTTGACCTGAACAACGCGCAACGGTGAGTGACTCATCAGCTGCCCTCCGCGACGACAAACGCAATGGCTGCATTGGCATCGTGGGTAATCGAGAGGTGAACATTCGTTACTCCCCGTGAGGAGGCCAATTCGGTTGCAGCGCCGGTTAGCGAAAAGGAAGGCTTGCCTAGGTCGTTGGTGACAACCTCCATGTCGTGGAACGACATGGAGCCAGAGGTTCCAAAGGCTTTGATGAGTGCTTCCTTTGCCGCAAAGCGTCCAGCCAAAGAGGACACGGGAAGATCACGTTCGGCATCCACAAAAAGGCGCTGACCCAGCTTGGGCGTACGTTCCAGTGCTCGCTCAAAGCGAGCAATATCGACGATGTCGACACCCACGCCAATAATCATCAGCTGTTATTCCACGGTGACGGACTTGGCAAGGTTTCTGGGCTGGTCGACATCCAGACCCTTGGCAGCAGCCAATTCCATGGCAAAGATCTGCAGGGGCACAACGGCAAGGATGGGTTCGAACATAGGGTCAGCCAAAGGAATCTGGATAACCTCATCGGCATACGGCAACACCGCTGCATCGCCCTGCTCAGCAATAGCAATGACACGGGCTCCCCGAGCACGGATCTCCTGAATGTTGCTGACGACCTTGGAGTGGATCAATGCTGACCCACGAGGGCTTGGCACAATCACAAACACGGGTTGACCATGATCAATCAGCGCAATAGGCCCGTGCTTGAGTTCACCGGCAGCAAAACCTTCGGCATGGATATAGGCCAGCTCTTTGAGCTTGAGAGCACCCTCCAACGCAATGGGGTATCCAACGTGACGACCGAGGAACAAAACTGCAGGAGTATCACTCATCCACTTTGCTAGTTGGGCAACCTTCTCGCCACTTTCTAAGACTTTGGTGACCTTGGCAGGAAGCTCTTGGAGTTCGTGGGCCAGGCGCTTGAGTTCTGGGGTGTCGACGGTTTTCTTCACCGCGGCGATGTGAAGCCCAATCAGATACAGCGCGGTGATCTGGGCTACAAATGCTTTGGTGGAGGCCACAGCAACTTCAGGACCTGCGTGGGTGTAAACCACGGCATCTGATTCACGAGGAATCGTGGCGCCTTGGGTGTTACAAATAGAAATTGTTTTGGCGCCTTGTTCGCGGGCATATTTGACCGCCATCAAGGTGTCCATGGTTTCACCGGACTGGCTAATGGAGATCACCAGCGTCTCGGGGGTGATTACAGGGTCTTTGTAACGGAACTCGTGGCTGAGCTGAACTTCTACAGGAATACGTGCCCACTGCTCAATAGCGTAGGAGCCAACCATGCCGGCATAGGCGGCCGTGCCACAGGCAACCAAAATAATTCGGTTGATACCGGCAAGGAGGTCATCACCCATCTCGGTGAGCTCTGGAATCTCCACGATGCCGTCGACAACCCGGCCACGCACGGTGTTCGCAACAGCGTCAGGGTTCTCGGTGATTTCTTTAGCCATAAAGGAAGACCAGCCACCCTTATCGGAGGCCGAGGCATCCCAAGCAACTTCATACTCATCAATGGTGACCGGTGCACCAGCGAAGTCAATCACCGTGACGCCCTCAGGAGTGATGGTGACAACTTGGTTGTGGCCCACAGCAGCTGCACGTTGGGTGTATTCCACGAACGCGGCAACGTCAGAGCCTAAGAAGTTTTCTCCGTCACCCAAGCCAATAACCAGTGGGGAGTTGTGACGAGCAGCAACAATGACATCAGGAACATCGGTGTGAACGGCAAGGAGCGTGAACGCACCTTCCAGGCGGTTGGCAACTAAGCGCATGGCCTCGGTGAGGTCACCGACCTCGCGGTAGGCATCACCTAACAAGACAGCGGCAACAGCCGTGTCTGTTTCAGATTCGAAGGTATAGCCCTTGGCAAGAAGTTCGTCTTTGATCTCGGCAAAGTTTTCAATGATGCCGTTGTGGATCATGGCAAGTTTGCCGTCATCACCTAAGTGAGGGTGAGCGTTCACATCGGTAGGTCCACCGTGAGTTGCCCAACGGGTGTGGCCAATACCGGTCTGGCCTTCAGAAACGGGGTTTTCACCCAGAACATCAATGAGACCTTGGAGTTTTCCTGCCTTTTTTGCAGTCTGAAGGGAACCTGTTTCGGTCACAATCGCGATACCCGCAGAGTCATACCCGCGGTACTCTTGACGCTTTAATCCCCCCAGAAGAACGGCAAGCGTATCCTTCTGGCCAACATAACCAACGATTCCACACATAAGGGTTCTAGTTTAGTTCACGCACACGTTTTGGCGGACGTAGGGCAGAATAAACACGTGAAGCACGAACACACCGGCGCCATCAACCTCCACCCCACCCCCTTTGTCGACATTTCACGGCGAGAGTGGGCGGAGCTCGCACCGACAACCCCCTCACCTCTGACCGAGGCGGATATTCAAGGAATTCTGGGGCTCGGTGATCGTTTGGACCTCGCAGAAGTTGAAGACGTCTACCTGCCCTTGAGCCGCCTGCTCTCTATTTATGCCGCAGGTGCTCGCAAACTTCACAAAGAAACCACCGAATTCCTCGGCGAGCGCGCCGCCACAACACCGTTTGTGATCGGTGTTGCCGGCTCGGTTGCCGTCGGAAAATCCACGGTGGCCAGATTGCTCAAACTCTTGATGGCGCGTTGGGAAGATACACCCCGGGTGGAATTGATTACTACTGATGGTTTCCTCTACCCCAATGAGGAATTATTCAAGCGTGGAATCTTGGACCGTAAAGGCTTCCCTGAGTCCTATGACCGCAAAGCTCTGCTGAAGTTTGTCAGTGAAGTTAAAAGCGGTGCGGCAGAGGTTTCTGCCCCGGTCTACTCCCACATGAGTTATGACATTGTTCCGGGTGAAAAAGTGGTGATTAAGCAACCGGATGTGTTGATTGTTGAAGGCTTGAATGTTCTCCAACCTCCCGTAGGTGGCGGTCTTGCCGTCAGCGACTTATTCGACTTCACCGTCTATGTGGATGCGCGCAGCCAAGATATTGCCACCTGGTATCAGGAACGCTTCTTAGGTCTCAAAGAGGGCGCCTTTGCTAACCCTGATTCTTACTTCCACCGCTATGCCAATTTGTCTGAAGCAGAAGCGAAGGCTCTGGCGTCAGATTTTTGGAACAGGATCAATATGCCAAACCTGGAAGAAAACATTCGTCCGACGAGATCCCGGGCAACACTCGTACTTCGCAAAGCGTCCGATCACTCGGTGTCCCGGGTGTTGCTTCGAAAGATTTAGTTAGCGCTACTTACCGAGCTCAGCCTTGACCACATCAGCAATCTGATGTGCCAGGCGATCTGCGGTGGCCTGATCTGCGGCTTCGACCATCACCCGAACCATGGGTTCGGTTCCAGATGGGCGCAGCAGAACCCGGCCGGTATCGGCTAGTTCTGCTTCAGCGTCTGTGACAGCTTGAGCAATGACGGTGTTGCCAGAGAGACCCCGGTGTTTGACACCGCGTACATTCACCAAAATTTGTGGGTAGACGGTCATCACAGAGGCGAGCTCAGCAATGGACTTGCCGGTTCGTGCCATTTCAGCAACCAAGTGGAGCCCGGTCAAAATGCCGTCACCTGTGGTGGCGTACTCGGTCATAATGACGTGACCTGATTGCTCTCCGCCCAAGGAAGCTCCGTGTTCGGCGAGGCCTTCGAGAACGTAACGGTCTCCCACCGCCGTTTGATGCACGGTAATGCCGTGCTGTGTCATTGCTTTGTGGAGACCTAAATTACTCATCACGGTGGTGACCAAGGTGTCGTTGACGAGCTTTCCGCGCTCTTTCATCGACAACGCCAAGATTGCCATGATCTGGTCACCGTCAATGACGTTGCCCTCGGCATCGACAGCCAAGCAGCGATCAGCGTCACCATCGTGAGCGATACCGATATCGGCACCGTTATCGAGAACGGCTTTGGCCAGACCATCGAGGTAGGTAGATCCGACACCGTCATTGATGTTCAGACCATCTGGGTCAGCAGCAATGACGGTAACAGTTGCTCCCGCATCGGTGAAGACTTCGGGAGAGATGGCACTGGCTGCACCGTTGGCACAGTCCAACACCACGTGAATGCCCTCAAGCCTGTTCGGAAGTGTGCCGAGCAGGTGAACCACATAGCGATCTTCGGCATCGGCAAAACGGCGAACACGTCCAACCTCACCGCCGGTAGGCAGCAAGTGATCAGCATTCAAGGACGCTTCAATGCGGTCTTCGACCTCATCAGGAAGCTTGGTACCACCAAAGGCAAAGAACTTAATACCGTTATCGGGAGCGGGGTTATGTGAGGCAGAGACCATCACACCAAAGTCCGCACCAATAGCACCGACCAAAAAGGCTGCTGCTGGGGTGGGAATCACACCGGCATCCAAGACGTCAATACCTGAGCTTGCTAACCCTGCAGATAATGCAGCAGTCAGGAACTCACCAGAGATACGAGGATCTCTGGCAATCACAGCAACAGCTTTGCGGCCTTCGGCACGCCGTGCTTCTGCACGGCGTCCCTGCGTGAGCACCACGGCAGCCGACTGGGCTAAGGCCAGCGTGAGGTCTGCCGTGAGTTCACGGTTTGCCAGGCCACGGACACCGTCCGTACCAAAAAGACGAGCCACGAGTGACGTCCAGGTGACGAAGCGGGATTAACGCTTCGAGAACTGAGGAGCCTTACGTGCCTTCTTCAGACCAGCCTTCTTACGTTCCTTGACGCGTGCGTCACGGGACAGGAAGCCAGCCTTCTTCAAGGTTGCACGGTTGTTTTCTAAGTCAATCTCGTTGAGTGCACGAGCAATACCCAAGCGCAAGGCACCTGCCTGGCCGGAAGGGCCACCGCCGGTGATGCGAGCAACAACATCGTAGGAACCCTTGAGGTCAAGAACCGAGAAAGGGTCGTTGATGAGCTGCTGGTGCAGCTTGTTGGGGAAGTAGTCAGCAAACTCACGGCCGTTGACGGTGATGTTTCCAGAGCCAGGTACCAAACGTACGCGGGCAATAGCCTGCTTACGACGGCCCACAGCTGCACCGGGAACGGTCAATGCCTTGCGAGGAGCTTTGGGAGCTTCAGCAACAGGAGTCTCGGTGGAGTACTCAGTCACCTCGACCTCTTCAATGTTTTCAGTGTTCGTCACGATCTAATCCTTTGTCTAAGTATCCGGTGCGCTACTGCGCTACCTGGCCAATGGTGTACACGGCGGGCTGCTGTGCAGCGTGGGGGTGTTCAGAACCGCGGTAAACCTTGAGCTTACGGAACTGATCGCGACCAAGAGAGGTCTTGGGGAGCATGCCACGAATAGCCTTCTCCACGGCACGTTCTGGGTTCTTCTCCAGAAGGTCGGTATAGGTCACCGCACGCAAACCACCTGGGTAACCAGAGTGACGGTACGCCTTCTTTTGAGCTGCCTTGTTACCGGTCAGCACAACCTTGTCAGCGTTGATGATGATGACGAAGTCACCCATGTCCATGTGGGGGGTGTAGGTCGCCTTGTTCTTACCCCGAAGGATAGTGGCGGCGTGAGTTGCCAAACGTCCCAGAACAACGTCGGTTGCATCAATAACAACCCAGTCGCGCTTTACGTCGGCAGCTTTAGGCGTGAATGTACGAGTCACAGTTCTACTGCTTTCTTTGTCGAAATGAGGGGTCCGTGTATCCCACTCGGTCGTTGCGTTCTGGAGGCCAGAACCCATCAGTCGAGGGCTCAACTTCGGTGGTCCGTTCAACGAACGAACACAAGGGTCTAATTTACGCTATATCTAGCTCGTCGGTCAATTCGCGTCTGCTCCTTGTCAGCTCTGCACGCTCCCCCACTTCCTCATCCGACGGGTAGAGAACCTCGGTGAGGGTAAGGCCATGAGCTGGCATCACTGTGAAGACCGCGGTGCGCTCGGCGAGATCGCGGAGCTTCATCACATGATCGACCGTGTGGAGCTTGGATCCTGCTGCCACACACGAGCCCACTAATGAGCGCACCATCGAATGACAAAACGCATCTGCCTGCAATGTGGCAACAAGAACACCTTCGTCGTTGCGAATCCAGCGAAACTCTTGCAGTTCCCGAATGGTTGTTGCCCCAGGCCTCGGTTTACACATCGCCCCAAAATCACGCAATCCCACCATCAGATTTGCGACCTCATTCATGAGGTCTAGATCTAGGGGATAAAAGCTGAATGCCGTGAACTTTCGGGTGATGGGGTTGAGGTGTTCGAGACCATCAGCCAAACGATATTCATATCTTCTGGCTAATGCAGAAAAACGTGCTTCAAACCCGACAGGTGCAACCGTGATGGTGTGGATGACTATGTCTGCATTTCTACCCATAGACCCATTGACACGTCTATTCAAGGCAGCAAGAACAACCTCAGGCAGCACCGGAAGGCCAGCGACAATTGGGATGCCCCCTTGCTGGCCTAATTCGTATCGTTCTTCCCGGGAGTACGAGACCCGAAAGAGGTTATCCAGAGGAACATCGATGTGGGCAACTTGCCCTGAGGCATGGACTCCTGCATCAGTGCGCCCGGCACACACAATACGAGGAGAGACTGTCATGCGCAGGACCTGCGCAAAGGCCTTCTCGAGGGTTTCTTCAACCGAGCGAAGCCCAGGCTGTTTAGCCCAGCCAGCGAAATCAGTGCCGTCATAAGAGAGCATGAGTTTTAGGCGAACGATGCCCTCTATCTGTGCTGGTTCAGGCAGCACAATCTCGTCTTGGGGTTCTTCGGACACAGGTTTGATTCTAAAGGTTTCGCTAGATACACGAAGACCCCCGAAAAAAATCGGGGGTCTTCGAGGTAAAAAGTTATTTACTTGGCTTCTTCCTCAGGTGCAGCTTCTTCAGAAGGAGCGTCCTCTGCTGGAGCTTCCTCAGCAGCAGCCTCAGCAGGGGCTTCTTCTGCAGCTGGTGCGTCTTCGACGACCTCAGCAACAGTTTCTTCCACGACTGTTTCTACTTCTGCGACACCTTCAGAGTCCACAGCGACCTCGTCGGTCACCTCAGTCTCCACAACCTCAGCAACAACCTCTTCGGTTGCTACTGGAGCAGCCTTAGGGGCTTCTGCCTTAGCGGGCTTAGCCTTAGCTGGCTTCTTGTTGACTGCTTCGAGAACGAGCTCGATAGCGGCCATAGGAGCGTTGTCACCCTTGCGGTAACCGAGCTTGGTGATACGGGTGTATCCACCTTCACGCTCGGCCAACAAAGGGGCAATTTCGGTGAACAAGATGTGTGTTGCTTCCTTATTACGCAGAATGCTCAACACGCGACGACGAGCGTGAAGATCTCCACGCTTAGCGAAAGTGATGAGGCGCTCAGCGAAAGGACGCAGACGCTTTGCCTTGGTCTCAGTTGTCTTGATGGACTTGTGCGTGAACAGTGATACTGACATGTTGGCAAGCATCAGACGTTCGTGCGCAGGACCGCCTCCGAGACGAGGACCCTTAGTTGGCTTGGGCATTGTATTTCTCCGTTAGTAAAAAGTTGGTCGAACCGAGCGGGTCAGGCTTAGAGCTCTTCGTCTTCGTCGAAGCCACCGTAGTAGGAAGCACCGTCAAAGCCAGGAACGGAATCCTTCAAAGAAAGACCCATTTCGATGAGCTTGTCGCGGACCTCGTCAACAGACTTCTGACCGAAGTTACGAATGTTCATCAACTGGTGTTCGCTGAGCGCTACGAGCTCAGAAACGGTGTTGATGCCTTCGCGCTTGAGGCAGTTGTAGGAACGAACCGAGAGATCCATGTCTTCAACAGGGATAGACAGTTCAGAGCTGAGAACAGCGTCTACGGGTGCGGGACCGATTTCGATACCTTCCGCAGCAGTGTTGAGCTCACGAGCCAAACCGAACAGTTCGGTCAGGGTGCGACCTGCAGAAGCCATAGCGTCACGAGGAGTGATTGCTGGCTTGGTCTCAACGTCTACAACCAAACGGTCGAAGTCGGTGCGCTCACCGGCACGAGTTGCCTCAACGCGGTAGGTCACTTTGAGAACAGGTGAGTAGATGGAGTCCACAGGAATCTGACCTGCTTCAGAGAACTCTGAACGGTTCTGAGCGCTAGAGACATATCCACGTCCACGCTCAATGGTCAGTTCGAGTTCGAACTTGGCCTTGTCGTTCAAGGTTGCGATAACCAAGTCGGGGTTGTGAATCTCAACACCGGCAGGTGCAGAAATGTCTGCAGCGGTAACAACCCCAGAACCCTGCTTACGCAAGTAAGCGGTAATGGGCTCATCGTGTTCGCTGGAAACAACCAAAGACTTGATGTTCAAGATGATTTCGGTGGCATCTTCTTTCACACCAGGGATGGTGCTGAACTCGTGAAGAACTCCATCGAGGCGGATGCTGGTAACAGCAGCTCCAGGAATAGAGGACAACAGGGTGCGACGCAGAGAGTTTCCAAGGGTGTATCCGAAACCCGGTTCAAGCGGTTCAATAATGAACCGTGAACGGTTTTCTGAGATGTTGTCTTCGGAAAGCGTGGGACGTTGTGCAATGAGCACTATGGTTTCCTTTCGGCTAAGTGTCCGCTATATGACACTTGCGTGAACTGGGTATTGAGTTATGTAAGAGGGATAAAAACTAAACGCGGCGACGCTTAGGTGGACGACATCCGTTGTGAGCCTGTGGGGTCACATCGGAAATCGATCCAACTTCCAAGCCTGCGGCCTGGAGCGAACGGATCGCGGTTTCACGTCCAGAGCCGGGGCCCTTGACGAAAACATCTACTTTCTTCATGCCGTGCTCTTGAGCCTGACGTGCTGCAGATTCTGCAGCCAGCTGAGCGGCAAACGGGGTTGACTTACGTGAACCCTTGAATCCCACTCCACCGGAAGATGCCCAGCTAATCACAGCACCAGTGGTGTCAGTAATCGACACAATGGTGTTGTTGAAGGTGGACTTGATGTGGGCTTGACCCACAGCAATATTCTTTTTGTCTTTTTTACGCGGCTTTCGTGCGGCCGACTTTGGTGCTGCCATAATTTCTCCTCAAACCTTCTTAGGCTTCATCCGCTTTCGCGGACTACTTAGCCTTCTTCTTGCCGGCGACGGTACGCTTTGGTCCCTTACGGGTACGAGCATTGGTCTTGGTGCGCTGACCGCGAACTGGCAGACCCTTACGGTGACGAAGACCTTCGTAGCTTCCGATTTCAACCTTGCGGCGAATGTCGGCCTGAACTTCACGGCGGAGGTCACCCTCAACGCGGAAGTTTGCTTCGATGTAGTCACGAAGAGCGATGAGCTGATCGTCGGTGAGATCCTTAACGCGGATTTCGGGGCTGATGTTGGTGTCAGCAAGCGTTTTCTGTGAACGCGTGCGACCAACACCGTAGATGTATGTCAGTGCAACTTCCACGCGCTTTTCGCGTGGAATGTCTACTCCGGCAAGACGTGCCATGGTGGCATCTCCTTGTGTGTAGTGGAGGTCTGGAGCATTCTCGGTGCCACGGCCTCCAACCGTAGGTGTCCCTTACTTGCGTAAGTTCTTGAGAGTGCTTTTTTAGTTGTTGTAACCGAAGTTACGGGCTTCGTTTCTTTCGAAACGAAAAAGTGAGGGGGTTAGCCCTGACGCTGTTTGTGACGGGGGTTTTCGCAAATAACCATCACGTTGCCGTGGCGACGGATGACTTTACATTTGTCACAGATTTTCTTGACGCTGGGGTTGACCTTCATTGTGTTTCCTTTATTCGCTGTCTTCGTACCCACGAGGGGCCGTTACTTCTCAGAAATCTTTATTTATAGCGGTAAACGATGCGGCCACGAGTCAGATCGTAGGGGCTCAACTCAACAATGACCTTGTCCTCAGGGAGGATTCGGATGTAGTGCTGACGCATCTTTCCCGAAATGTGAGCAAGTACGATATGGCCGTTAGTCAACTCCACGCGGAACATGGCGTTGGGCAAAGCTTCGACAACCGAGCCTTCAATCTCGATGACGCCGTCTTTTTTTGCCATAACTCACTTACTGTTATTTGGGATTTCTGGTCTTGCGGAATGCAAATGATGTCACGCTGACACGCCAAAGGCACGGCAACAAACACCAAAATACAAGCTTATGTGATAATTCCCAGAAATACCAACTGAAGATTATGCAATCGGCACCGGAACAACACCAAAAGGTGCCAAACCAGCCGCTCCGCCGTCTTCAGCGGTTAATACCCACACACCATCGTTGTGGACGGCAACAGAGTGCTCCCAGTGGGAGGCCATGCCGCCATCGCGGGTAATGACGGTCCATTCGTCCTGGTCCACATACGTATCTATGCTTCCAGTAACCACCATGGGTTCAATAGCGATAACCAGTCCAGGCTTGACGTCTGGGCCTTTTTGCTTCACCCGGTAATTGAAGACCGGAGGTGCCTCATGCATATCTTTACCAATACCGTGACCAATGTACTCGGTCAAAATGCCATAGCGGTGGCCGACTTTTTGGCCTTCGAGCTCGATATAGCTTTGAATAGCATCGCCCACCTCATTGAGGTGCTTCGCCTTGGCCAACCGCGCGATTCCAGCCCACAACGAGCCTTCGGTAATCCTGGAGAGTTGTTCACGTTCAGCAACCAGTTCTGGGCGATCAGGGTCTGGAACAACAACCGTGATGGCGCTATCGCCATTCCATCCCTCGAACTGAGCGCCGGCATCAATCGAGACAATGTCACCTGGTTCGAGGATTCGTCCGCCAGGAATTCCGTGAACAACGGCATCGTTAACCGAGGCGCACACCGTATGGCGGTAGCCAGGAACAAGTTTGAAGTTAGGTTCTGCTCCCCGGGCAACAATGGCTGCTTCGGCAGCAGCATCAATTTCCAGCGTGGAGACACCCGCACGAATCAAAGGGCGAGCGGCGGCCAGGGCAGCCGCTGTAATCAAGCCTGGTTCGACCATCTTCCGAAGGTCCTCGGCTGATTTATAGATATTCGAGCGGAACGCCATTGGTGACTAAACCTGGACGCCTTTATCTGCCAAAGCAGAGACAATGCGTGCAGTGACGTCCTCAACAGCGCCCAAGCCATCAACCTCAACAACGAGGTCACGAGCAGCATAGGTTTCAATCAGAGGCGCTGTTTGTTCTTGGTAAACAGACATGCGGTGGCGGATGACCTCTTCGGTGTCATCGGCACGGCCTTCAATCTCTGCTCTCTTGAGTAATCGGGCCACAACCACATCGGTGTCTGCCGTGATCAACACCACAGCATCCAGCGCAGTACCGTCTTCAGAAAGAATTCGGTCAAGTTCGTTCACCTGATCTATGGTGCGAGGGTAGCCATCGAGCAGGAAGCCACCGGCTGCGTCTGCTTCGTGCAGACGGTCAGCCACAATCGCGTTGGTGAGAGTATCTGGAACGTATTCACCGCGAGCCATAATGGCTTTGACCTCGAGACCTAGCGGAGTCTCGTTTTTCACGTTCGCACGGAAAATATCTCCCGTGGAGATCGCAGGGATTGAATAGGTGGTGGCCAGGATGGCTGCTTGCGTACCCTTACCTGCACCGGGAGGGCCGATAAGCAGCAGGCGAGTACCAGCCATTAGCGCAGAAGTCCTTCGTAGTGCCGTTGTTGCAGCTGAGAGTCAATTTGCTTGACGGTTTCCAGTCCCACACCCACCACAATCAGGATAGATGTTCCACCAAAGGCGAAGTCGGTATTAGCTCCAGCAAGGGCCAAAACAATCAGCGGCAAGATAGCCACGGTACCCAAGTAGAGCGAACCAGGAAGAGTAATGCGGTTGAGCACGTAGGCCAAGTATTCGGCAGTGGGGCGACCGGCACGAATACCGGGAATGAATCCACCATACTTCTTCATATTGTCGGCGACCTCTTCAGGGTTGAAGGTAATAGCGACATAGAAGTAGGCGAAGCCCACGATGAGCAAGAAGAACATGGCCATGTAGGCGGGGTGGTCTCCAGAGACCAAGTACGTAGTGATCCAGGTCACCCACGCTGCTGGTTGTTCACCAGCTGCAGGCTGGTTGAACTGAGCAATCAAGGCGGGCAAGTAGAGCAAAGAGGAGGCGAAGATCACGGGGACCACACCAGCCTGGTTGACCTTGATCGGGATATAGGTGTTGTTTCCGCCATAGGTGCGACGTCCCACCACACGCTTGGCGTATTGAACAGGAATACGACGTTGTGATTGCTCCACGAAGACCACGGCCAACAGCACGACCAGGGACATCAGAATGACGATCAAGAAGACGTTCAATCCACGAGCGGTGAACACGTTACCGAAGGAGCGGGGGAAGCCAGCTGCAATGGAAACGAAGATTAACAAGGACATACCGTTACCGATACCCTTTTCGGTGATCAATTCGGCCATCCACATGATCAAACCGGTACCGGCAGTCATCGTAATGACCATGAGCATAATTGCATACCAGGCATCGTTGGTCAGCAACTGAGAACACTCAGGCGTAGAGCTTGTTCCAAAGAGTGCGCCGGAGCGGGCCACGGTAATCAAGGTGGTTGACTGGAGAATACCCAAGGCAATGGTGAGGTAACGAGTGTACTGAGTCAGCTTGGACTGGCCAGCTTGACCTTCTTTGTGCAAAGTCTCAAAGTGCGGGATAACCACGCGCAGCAGCTGAACAATAATCGAGGCCGTAATGTACGGCATGATGCCTAGGGCAAAAATACTGAGTTGGAGCAGAGCTCCACCAGAGAACAGGTTGACCAGTTCATACAAACCGGAAGTGTTCTGGTTAGCGTTCAAACAGATTTGAACGTTTCCAAAGTCAACGTAAGGGCTAGGGATGAAAGAACCCAAGCGGAACAGTGCGATGATACCCAGCGCGAACATAATCTTGCGGCGCAGGTCGGGAGTGCGGAAGATTCGCACAATTGCACTGATCACGTTTGACTCCTGTTACTTCTGTGTAATGTGCCACTGGCTCCCTTCACAAAAAGGGAGCCAGTCGCACTACATTGTTGTAAAACCAGCTAGTGGTTACTTGATTGAACCACCTGCGGCAACAATCTTCTGCTCGGCTGAGCTGGAGACCTTATCTACCGCAACGTTCAGCTTAACAGCGATATCGCCATTACCTAGAACTTTGACCTTCTCGTTCTTACGAACAGCACCCTTTGATACCAGGTCAGAAACGGTGACGTCTCCACCTGAGGGGTACAGTTCAGAAAGTTTGTCCAAGTTCACAACCTGGTACTCAACGCGGAAGGGGTTCTTGAAACCACGAAGTTTGGGGGTACGCATGTGCAGAGGCATCTGACCACCCTCGAAACCAATCTTTACTTGGTAACGAGCTTTGGTTCCCTTGGTACCACGTCCAGCGGTCTTACCCTTAGACGCTTCACCACGACCAACACGAGTGCGCTCTTTCTTCGATCCAGGAGCTGGACGAAGGTGGTGAACTTTGAGAACCTGTTCGCGTGTTTCCACAACAGCAGGCTTCTTCTTGCTCTTAGCGCCCTTAGTGGCAGGCTTGGCAGCAGCTTTTGGAGCTTCTGCTTTGGCTTCGGACTTTTCTGCAGCGGGCTTCGCAGCCTTTGCAGCTGGAGCCTTTTCTGCGGCAGGCTTGGCAGCTGCTTTGGCAGCTGGAGCCTTCGCAGCAGGAGCTTTAGCCGCAGCGGGCTTCTTCTCTGCAGCTGGTTTTGCAGCAGCTTTAGGGGCTGCCTTTGCTGCAGGAGCCTTAGCGGCAGCAGCCTTGGGAGCTGCTTTTGCTGCGGGTGCCTTCTTGGCGGCGGGCTTCTTTTCTTCAGCCATTAGTCAATCTCCTCGACCTTGACGAGGTGAGCCACGGTGCGAACGTATCCGCGGGTGACGGGGCTATCCTCTTTGACGACGATGTCGCCAATGCGCTTGAGACCCAGGCTACGCAGTGTGTCGCGCTGGTTCTGCTTTTCGCTAATTACGGACTTAATTTGGGTTACCTTCAGACGAGCGGCCATTAGGCACCTGCCTTTGCAGCTTCGGCTTCTGCGTGAATCAAACGCGCAGGAGCAACCTGGTCAAGGTCCAAACCACGACGAGCGGCAACGGCACGAGGCTCTTCGAGCTGCTTGAGTGCTGCCACAGTGGCGTGAACGATGTTGATGGTGTTGGACGATCCCAAAGACTTGCTGAGGACATCGTGAATTCCCGCACACTCCAGAACGGCACGCACCGGACCACCGGCGATAACACCGGTACCCGCTGCAGCTGGACGAAGGAGAACAACACCGGCTGCTGCCTCTCCCTGGACAGGGTGAGGAATGGTGTTGGCTGAGCGAGGAACGCGGAAGAATGCCTTCTTGGCTTCTTCGACACCCTTAGAAATTGCCAGAGGAACTTCTTTAGCCTTGCCGTAACCGACACCGACCATTCCGTTTCCATCTCCGACAACAACCAGAGCGGTGAAGCTGAAGCGACGACCACCCTTGACAACCTTGGATACGCGGTTGATGGTGACTACACGCTCTAAGAACTGGCTCTTTTCAGCGTCACGGTCACGGTTGCGATCCTTGTTAGGGTTACGCTCACGGCTTCCACGACGAGCCTCACGAGGCTCGTTTGTAGTGTCGACAACAACCTCTTCGACAACAACCTCTTCAGTTGTTGCGTCGGTTTCATTAACAGTGTTCTCGCTCACAGGCTCAAACCACCCTCTCGAGCTCCATCAGCGATCGCGGCTACGCGACCGGTGTATTTGTTACCACCGCGGTCGAAGACCACTGTGTCGATTCCGGCTTTCTTGGCACGCTCGGCGACGAGTTCGCCGACCTTGCGTGCTTTCGCAGTCTTGTCACCTGAGAACGAACGCATGTCGGACTCGAGGGTTGATGCCGAAGCAACAGTGACACCCTGTGAGTCGTCAACGAGTTGAACGAAGACGTGACGGGCGGAACGAGTGACGACCAAACGTGGACGTGCGGTTGTTCCTTCAATCTTTTTACGCAGACGAGCGTGACGGCGGTCACGTGCTGCCGAGTTACTTTTTCCTCGTGTACCGAGACCCATGGCTACTTACCAGCCTTTCCGGCCTTGCGACGAACAACTTCGCCTTCATAGCGCACACCCTTGCCCTTGTAAGGCTCTGGCTTACGCAATTTACGAATGTTGGCAGCAACTTCACCGACGGCTTGCTTGTCGATTCCGCTGACAATCAGCTTGTTGTTACCTTCAACGGTGAATGTGATACCTGCAGGAGGATCAACAGTGATGGGGTGTGAGTAGCCGAGGGCAAACTCAACACCAGCGCCCTTAGAAGCAACACGGTAACCGGTACCGACAACTTCGAGGCCCTTGGAATAACCCTGGGTTACACCCACGATCTGGTTAGAGATGAGGGTACGAGTCAATCCGTGCAATGAACGAGAGTTACGCTCGTCATCGGGACGGCTGACAACAACCTGGTTTTCTTCAATCGCCACGGTGATGGGGGCAGAAACGGTGAGCTTAAGTTCACCCTTGGGGCCCTTGGTTGTAACGTCCTGACCATCAATGGTCACGGTTACTCCACCGGGGATGTCAATAGGAAGACGTCCAATACGTGACATTCTCGATTACCACACATAGGCGAGGACTTCCCCACCTACGCCCTTCTTCTCAGCCTGACGGTCAGTGAGCAGACCGCTAGAGGTGGACAGAATGGCGATACCGAGGCCACCTAAGACCTTGGGGATTTCAGTCGACTTTGCGTAGACGCGAAGACCGGGCTTAGAGACACGCTTGATTCCAACGATGGAAGCGTGGCGGTCTGCACTGTACTTGAGGTTCAGTGTCAGGGTCTGTCCCACGCGTGCGTCGGCAACCTCCCAGTCAGCGATGTAACCCTCGGACTTGAGGATTTCAGCGATGCCTTTTTTGAGCTTGCTGTGCGGCATAGACACGGTGTCATGGTGTGCCTTGTTCGCATTGCGCAGTCTGGTCAGCATATCTGCGACCGGATCTGTCATTGTCATAGTGTTTTTCCTTTAGTTCACCAGGTTTCGCCAGCCGTTACACGAGTGGCGACCTGTGGTGCTTAGTTGGCGGAAGTGTCCGTCGACTTGAAGGGGAAGCCCAATGCGCGAAGCAATGCACGACCCTGATCATCGTTCTTGGCAGTGGTCACCACAGTGATGTCCATACCGCGAGCGCGATCAATCTTGTCCTGGTCAATCTCGTGGAACACGGATTGCTCAGTCAAACCAAATGTGTAGTTTCCGTTGCCGTCGAACTGGCGGTCGGAGAGACCACGGAAGTCACGGATACGGGGAAGTGCCAAGGCAAGCAGGCGGTCCAAGAATTCCCACATGCGGTCACCACGAAGAGTGACGTGGGCACCAATGGGCTGACCTTCACGCAGTTTGAACTGCGCGATGGACTTGCGAGCTTTGGTCACGGAAGGCTTCTGTCCGGTAATGGCAGTCAGGTCAGCAACAGCAAAGTCAATGAGCTTGCTGTCTTTCGCTGCTTCACCGACACCCATGTTCACCACAATTTTGGTGAGGGATGGGATCTCGTGAATGTTCTTCAGGCCGAGTTCTTCAGCAAGTTGCTTCTGAAGTTCTGCCTTGTACTTTTCTTTGAGACGTGGCTGGATTTTGCCAGCAACTGCGGTACTTGTCATTACAGGTCCTTACCTGACTTCTTGGCGTAACGAACGCGAACCGTTTTGGTTACGCCGTTCTTGGTGACCTTTTCCTCACGGAATCCCACGCGAGTGGGCTTCTTGGTGGAGGGGTCAACCAGGGCCACGTTGGAAATGTGGATGGAGGCTTCCATGGTTTCGATGCCACCGGTCTTGGTGCCACGCTCGGACTGGCCGACGCGGGCGTGCTTGGTGACAAAGTTGATTCCCTCAACAATGACGCGGTTCTTCTCGGTAATAACCTCGAGAACCTTACCTTGCTTGCCACGGTCTCCGCCGCGAGCCTGGCTGCGACCGGAGATGACCTGAACCAGGTCTCCCTTTTTGATGTTTGCCATGACTAGATAACCTCCGGAGCCAATGAAACGATCTTCATGAACTTCTTGTCGCGAAGTTCGCGACCGACTGGACCGAAGATACGAGTACCGCGGGGCTCACCATCTGTTTTCAAGATGACGGCTGCGTTCTCGTCGAATTTGATGTAGGAACCGTCTGAGCGGCGAGTGGACTTCTTCGTGCGAACGATAACGGCTTTGACGACGTCACCTTTCTTCACGTTTCCACCAGGGATCGCGTCTTTGACGGTTGCCACGATAACGTCACCGAGTCCGGCGTAACGACGACCGGAACCACCGAGAACGCGAATCGTGAGCAGCTCCTTGGCGCCGGTGTTATCGGCAACTTTTAAGCGTGATTCTTGTTGAAGCACTTTTTTACTCCTTTATGAAGTAGGCCGGTAGCCTACTTAGCCTTCTCGACGATTTCGACCAGACGCCAGCGCTTTGATGCACTGAGCGGACGGGTCTCGCTGATGATGACGAGGTCGCCAATGCCCGCAGTGTTGAGCTCATCGTGAGCCTTCACCTTAGAGCTACGGCGGATAACCTTGCCATAGAGGGGGTGCTTGACGCGGTCCTGTACCTCGACAACGATGGTTTTGTCCATCTTGTCGCTGGTGACGTATCCACGACGCACTTTGCGGTAGCCGCGGACGACTGCCTCAGTTTCGGCGGCTTTACTAGCCTTTGCGGTAGCCATTATTCGGTCTCCTCCGCGGTCTCGGCCTTAGCAGCCTTGGTCTTCTTTTCTGGTGCAGCAGGGGCAACAACTGGGGTTGCACGAATGCCGAGCTCGCGCTCACGGATAACCGTGTAGATGCGAGCGATGTCACGCTTGACAGCGCGCAGACGTCCGTGGTTGTCGAGTTGACCGGTTGCAGACTGGAAACGAAGGTTGAACAGTTCTTCCTTCGCCTTACGCAGTTCTTCTACCAGACGTTCGTTATCAAAGGTGTCGAGTTCGTTGGGACGAAGCTCCTTGGATCCGATAGCCATTATGCGTCTCCCTCCTCGCGCTTGATGATGCGTGCTTTGAGGGGCAGTTTGTGAATGGCACGAGTCATTGCTTCACGAGCAACAGTCTCGTTCACACCACTGAGCTCAAAGAGAACGCGGCCTGGCTTGACGTTGGCGACCCACCACTCGGGTGAACCTTTACCGGAACCCATACGGGTTTCCGCAGGCTTCTTGGTCAACGGACGGTCAGGGTAGATGTTAATCCACACTTTTCCACCACGCTTGATGTGACGGGTCATCGCGATACGAGCGGACTCGATCTGACGGTTGGTCACATAGGCGGGGGTCAGTGCCTGGATGCCGTATTCACCAAAGGAAACCTTGGTGCCACCAGTTGCCTGGCCGCTACGGCCGGGGTGGTGCTGCTTACGGTGCTTGACGCGACGTGGAATCAACATTGTTATGCCTCAACTCCTGCGGCAACCGGAGCCTTCTCGCCCTGAGGGGCGCGACGGGGACGGTCGCTACGTTCGGGACGAACACTCTTCTGGTTAGCCTGCTCACGAGCAAGTTCCTTGTTAGTGATGTCACCCTTGTAAATCCAAACCTTCACACCAATACGGCCGAAGGTGGTCTTTGCTTCGTAGAAGCCGTAGTCAATGTTTGCGCGCAGGGTGTGCAGAGGCACACGACCTTCACGGTAAAACTCTGAACGGCTCATTTCAGCGCCACCCAAACGACCAGAAACCTGGATACGAATACCCTTAGCTCCGGCACGCTGTGCGCCCTGAAGTCCTTTACGCATTGCACGACGGAATGCCACACGAGCAGAGAGCTGCTCAGCAATTCCCTGTGCAACAAGCTGAGCTTCTGCTTCGGGGTTCTTGACCTCGAGGATGTTCAGCTGAATCTGCTTTCCGGTGAGCTTTTCCAGATCCGCACGAATGCGCTCTGCTTCTGCTCCACGGCGACCGATCACAATACCGGGACGTGCAGTGTGGATGTCCACGCGAACACGGTCACGGGTTCGCTCGATTTCGATGCGGGCAACACCTGCACGGTCGAGAGTCTCGGAGAGCATCTTGCGGATCTTGACATCTTCGGTGACGAAGTCAGCGTACCGCTGACCCTTCTTGGTTGAGTCAGAGAACCAGCGAGAAACGTGGTCTGTGGTGATACCCAGGCGGAAGCCGTATGGGTTTACTTTTTGGCCCATTACTTGGCCTCCTTCTTCGCAGCGTTGCTGGCACTGACGAGTTCGTCAGGAGTGGCAAGAACGACAGTGATGTGGCTGGTGCGCTTCAAAATCTTGAAGGCGCGACCCTGTGCACGGGGACGGAAACGCTTCAGGGTGGGACCCTCATCAACGAATGCCTCAGAGATGAACAGATCCTGCTCATCGAGGAATGCGTTGGAGGCATCTGCCTTGACGCGAGCGTTAGCAATTGCAGAAGCAACGAGCTTGTAGACAGGCTCAGATGCACCCTGAGGGGCAAACTTCAAAATTGCGAGTGCTTCCTGAGCCTGCTTACCGCGGATCAGGTTAACAACACGACGGGCTTTCATCGGGGTAACGCGGATGTTGCGCAAGCGTGCGACTGACTCCACCATTTCTCCTCCTTATTCGTCCCCGCGCTTAGCGGCGACGACCCTTCTTGTCATCTTTTACGTGACCGCGGAAGGTACGAGTCGGTGCAAATTCACCGAGCTTGTGACCAACCATGGTTTCGGTAACGAACACAGGAATGTGCTTGCGACCGTCGTGAACAGCAATGGTGTGACCAAGCATGGCGGGCACGATCATGGAACGACGTGACCATGTCTTGATGACATTCTTTGTGTTGGCTTCGTTCTGGCGAACCACCTTGCGCATTAGGTGCTCGTCAACGAAGGGGCCCTTCTTGAGACTACGTGGCATCTTCTCTTACCTCTACTAACGCTTCTTACCGGTGGAACGACGACGAACAATAAGCTTGTCGCTTTCCTGGTTTGGACGACGGGTGCGTCCCTCTTTTTGACCCCACGGGCTGACTGGGTGACGACCACCACTGGTCTTACCCTCACCACCACCGTGTGGGTGATCAACAGGGTTCATAGCGACACCACGCACGGTTGGGCGGACACCCTTCCAGCGCATACGGCCAGCCTTACCCCAGTTGATGTTGGACTGTTCTGCATTGCCTACTTCACCGATGGTGGCGCGGCAACGAGCATCAACGTTACGGATTTCACCCGAGGGCAGACGAAGCTGCGCATAAGGACCATCCTTCGCAACCAAACGAACAGAGGCACCAGCTGAACGTGCCATCTTGGCACCTCCGCCGGGCTTGAGCTCGATGGCGTGGATAACCGTACCGGTAGGAATGTTACGCAACGGCAGGTTGTTACCAGGCTTGATATCTGCCTGGGGACCTGACTCGATCATGTCGCCCTGGCTCAGTTTGTTGGGAGCCAAGATGTAACGCTTGGTGCCATCAACAAAGTGAAGAAGGGCAATACGTGCGGTGCGGTTGGGGTCGTACTCAATGTGAGCGACCTTGGCCAATACGCCGTCCTTGTCGTTACGACGGAAGTCGATAACGCGGTACTGGCGCTTGTGGCCACCACCGATGTGACGGGTCGTAATGCGACCTTGGTTGTTACGACCACCGGTCTTGGACAACGGACGAAGTAGAGACTTCTCCGGAGTCGAGCGGGTGATTTCAGCGAAGTCCGCAACGCTCGAGCCACGGCGGCCCGGGGTTGTGGGCTTGTACTTACGAATAGCCATGATTAATCCTCTTTATCCGTTCCGCTTAGCCAACGGCCGTAAAGATGTCGATGGAACCGGACTTGAGTGTGACAATGGCGCGCTTGGTGTCCTTACGCTTGCCAGTGCCAAAACGAGTACGGCGGGTCTTACCCTGACGGTTCAGAGTATTGATGGACGCAACTTCGACGTTGAAAATTGACTCGATAGCGAGTTTGATCTCGGTCTTGTTGGAGCGAGGGTCTACTTCGAAGGTGTACTTACCTTGGTCGATGAGACTGTAGCTCTTTTCCGATACGACGGGAGCAAAAATCACGTCGCGAGGGTCTTTGTTCCATGCAGAGTTGGTCATGCGGAGACCTCTACCTTCTTCTTGCTGTTCACGAAGGTAGTGAATGCTTCCTGAGTGAACACGATGTCATCACTGACGAGAACGTCGTAGGCGTTGAGCTGGTCTGCGTTGAGTACGTGCACGTTAGGCAAGTTACGAACGCTCTTGAGAGAGAGGTCGTCATTGCGCTCGAGCACAATCAACACGTTGCGGCTAGGAGCAATGGTGTTCAAGAAGTCCGCTGCAACCTTTGTTGAGGGAGCCTTTTCACCGAATGCGGTTACCGCGTGAATACGTCCACCGCGAGCGCGGTCAGAAAGAGCACCCAAGAGAGCCTGAGCAATCATTTTCTTTGGGGTGCGCTGTGCGTACGAAC
>JBIIGO010000056.1:0-7486 GCA_044236405.1 Aurantimicrobium sp. | reverse complement strand
AACACCGTGGGGAACAAAAACGGTATGACCGGCATTGACAGGGATTTCATGTGTGAGGGCAAGCAGGGCAGCAGAATCCTCTGCCATCACAATGTCACGAAGTTCTTCTAAAGAAATATCGCGCTGGAGCCCGAGATAGACAACCCCAGGAGCCAAGATGTACCAGGCCTCTGCTTTACCGTGGTTGCATGAAACATGTTGTGCGGCAAAATCACCGTCGGGGTGAGCGTGAACCGGAAGGCGTTGACCGGGATCGAGAAGTTTCACCAGCAACATCGTGTCAGTCCCGAATGCGTCAACGTGTTCTTGACCAAGCCAGACGAGAGGGTCTTGTTCGATTGCATCTGCCAAGAGGGTGCCATCAGACAAGCGAGTCATTCCGATGGGAGCTTTCCCTCGAACACTTGTAGTCGATCCAACCCAATCCTCTGGAGTGTGAGGAGGGGACGGTTCGTCATGTCGAAATGTCGAAATTCGCGCCCCACCTTGATAGAAACGATCACGCGGCTGATTCGCAGGAAGGTTCAACGGTTTCATCATGTGTTCTCTCCAATGTTTTTCATGAACGCTGATAACTCAGGCGCAATCTGGCTCACGAACGCAGGGGTGGGCTGCTTTCCCGACATCACGGCAGCGGCACATGCTGCTGCAAGGTGAGCTGCTTCCTCAGGGCTTGCCCCTTGGGTGATGGCAAAAAGCAGGCCAGCTGAGCTGGCATCGCCGGCACCATTTGTTGTCTCTGGCGCGGTAACAGGAATCGGTTCAACAGCAATAGTGCGATTGAGCCACTGATCACCGGACGAAGCGAGGAGGTGTCCCGCAGACTGGATGCGTTCTGAGCTAGATGTTGTTCGCAAAAGCATTCCATGACTGCCTGAAGAAATCGCCACGATGGCCACACCGTCATCGAGAAGACGCTGGGCCAATCTTTCTGCCAGTTCGCGTGAGTAAGGCTCATCGATATGCAGGGCCGAGGTGAGATCATCGAGACTCGGGCTAATCAGATCCGTAAAAGGAGAGATGCGCGTGAAGATGGTGTCCCAGTCGAGTCCGCCAACGGGTGAGGCAGGGTCAACGACCGCAAGGTCGATCGAGGTGAGTGCGCCGGCTTCTTTTGCTCTTCTGAGGACAGTGACAAGGTGTTCAGCATCGTTATCCAGCAAGCCAGGTAGCAAAGAGGGATACCCAATATGGACAGCATCTACTTGACCAACATTCAGTGATTCCCCATCAAAAAACCCGTTTGCTCCTGTGTGATGCCAAAACGTACGATCTTCTCCGGGCCGTTCGATGACGAGGCTATACGAGGTTGACGCCCCCGGCGCAATGCTCAAGTGAGGTGCTGCAAACCCTGCTTCGGCCAGTTTGAGTGTCATGATTTGCGCAAGCTCATCGTCTCCCACGGAGGAGAACGGGGTGACGTGGACACCTAATGAGGCGAGTGCGCTTCCGGTATTCGCAACGGAACCACCCAGTGTGATTGAAAGAGGCCCCACATCAATCAGTCGTCCCGGGGCAAGCTCCACCGTTTCACTCAGCTGCGGCTTGATATCGAGACAGATGTGACCAGCGACGACAATGGAGGGCAAGCTCAGCCTTTCGAATAATGTCTGTGGTGTGCATTCAAGAAAGCGTAGGAACCAAAAATCTAGACAACGTTATCTCGATGAGGATAGTCTGACATAGTTGTACCGTGAAGAAAACCCCTCAGCACAACACTCCAAGGAGAGTCTTAGGCAATGTCTCAGTTTCGTCTCAATAGGCTCTTTAACCCTGATTCAGGCAGGGCACTTGATGTTGCAGTAGACCATGGATTCTTTGGGGAGCCCTCGTTTATCACCGGAATCGAAGACATGGATTCTGTCGTTGCCACGCTTGTTCATGCAAATCCAGATGCAATACAACTCACTCTGGGCCAGGCACGTCTGCTGCAACGCATCCCTGGAAAAATGAAGCCTTCTTTGGTGTTGCGCACCGATGTCGCAAATGTCTACGGGAATCCCCTAGATAGCCATATTTTCAGCCATCATGTTCCCAACGCCATCGAAGAAGCCGTTCGGCTCGATGCTGTTGCGGTATGCGCCAACCTCATGGACTTACCGGGGCGACCCGAGATCCGAGAAGCAAATATTCGCTCGATCATGGCATTGAGAGAAGAGGCAACACGGTGGGGAATGCCCCTCATGATTGAGCCTCTGGTAATGCAAGACAATGCTCAAGCTGGCGGCTACATGGTCAACGGAGATACCCAAAAGATTGTGACGCTTGTCCGCCAAGCCAGAGAGCTGGGAGCAGACCTCATCAAGGCGGATCCGACCGATGACATCAGTGATTATTCACGAGTCATTCAAGTTGCCGGGGACATCCCGGTATTGGTTCGCGGCGGAGGCCGCGTCGATGACCGAACCCTCATCGAGCGCACTATTGCAGTTCTCGATCAAGGTGCACGGGGGATTGTGTACGGTCGAAACGTCGTCCAGCATGAAAAGCCGGCCGGTATCACAGCGGCCCTGATGGCTGTTCTCCACCGCGGTGCGTCAGCCGATGAGGCACTAGAGATCCTCCACAGCAGCAATTCATGACTCCGAAAATCGTCAACGTTGCCATCATCGGCGCAGGGCTGATGGGCCGTGAAATTGCTGCAGCAATTCAACGCTGGCCAGCGCTGATCGATCATCCCGTTCGACCTCACCTGACGGCAGTGTGCGATATCAATGAAGCGGCCATGGAGTGGTTTGATGAGATCAGCACGGTCATTCTCAAGACAACCAACTATCACGATCTGTTATCTGACCCAACCATTGACGTGATCTACGTTGCAGTTCGACACGATTTGCATGAGCAGATCTACACAGATGTTATTTCTGCGGGCAAAAGCCTGTTAGCTGAAAAGCCATTTGGAATTGATCAGAGCGCAGCAGCAAACATCCTTGCAGCCATCGATGCGCACCCCGAAAGCTTTGTTAGATGCTCAAGTGAAATGCCTTTCTTCCCGGGAGCGCAATGGGCACTGAACTACGTTCGAAGTGGCGCCTTGGGCACCATCATTGAGGCCCGCAATAGTTTCCTCCACGCCAGTGACCTCGACACGACCAAACCCATTGGCTGGAAAAGACAAAACATGTTTTGCGGAGAAGCAGGCGTGCTCAATGACTTAGGGATGCACACCTGGCATATTCCCCTTCGCTTGGGCTGGAAACCAGAAAAGGTGTATGGGGTTCTTCAGAACATTGTGACCGAACGGCCTGGTCCAAACGGCACACCAGTTCCCTGCGATACCTGGGATAACGCCGTTATTCACAGTTGGGCCCATCATGACGGAGTACGTTTCCCCCTCACCACGGAAACAAAAAGAATTGATCCGGGGCAAAAGAACACCTGGGAATTCGAGGCTATTGGCCTCAACGGCGGTGTCCGTTTCAGCACTAAAAACCCTAAGAGTGTTGAGGTGTTCACGGTAGCCACCATCCCGGGAATAGGAACCGAACAGGTGTGGCAACAACTTGACTCAGGAAGCCAATCGGTGTGGCCGACGGTGACCGGAGCCAACTTTGAATTTGGGTTTTCTGACTCCATCCTTCAAATGTGGGCCGTTTTCTTGGCCGAACGAGAAGGTGTTCTGGGCGATCTTTTTGGAACAGTAACCCCGCGTGAGGCATTTGAAACGCATGTAATTTACAACGCAGCAATTCGTTCTCATAAATCCGGGATGGCTACCAGTCTCTAAGTGGTTTTTCCTAGGGCAGTTCGGAACCTCTGAGTACCAGGGTTGCCGGAAGCACATAGGTTTGTGGGGGAGAGCTGTTTCCCGCCAGACGATCAAAAACAATCTCTGCGGCTTTTCGTCCCATTTCCGCCACGTCTTGGCGAACAACAGATGTTTCAGGTGTGCTCAATTGAGCGGCTTCAAAATCATCAAATCCAATCAGAGGTACACGCCGTCCAACTTGTCGGAATGCAAGCAAAGCACCAACTGACCCCCGGTTATTAGCCGCGAAAATAGCATCCACCTTAGACGCCTTCAATAACTCCATGACAGCGTTAGCGGCATCCTCACTAGTGTGCGCAGAGTTAAGAATGAGGTCATCATCAGGAATGATGCCCGCATCACTTAACGCAGAAAGATACCCAGCGTGGCGCTCGCGCATCGTGAAAATCGATAAAGAGTCGCCCACAAATGCAATGCGCCGTGCCCCATGAGTAATAAGTTCTGAAGTGGCATCGCGTGCGCCACCTGTATTGTCCGCAATGATGACGTCAGCGCCATCAAAATTGGCAGGGCGATCGAGAAACACCAGCGGTGGAATGGGGGGAGGCACCAACGCCCAATCACGTCCGGGGTCTCTCGGCGGAACAACAATGAGCGCGTCAACACGCTTTTCCATTAACCGATCTACCAGACGATCATGTTGTGCTCCGATTTCATCGGAGCTCGAACTAATCACGACGTACCCGCGTTCACGGGCATAGCTGTCGATAGCACTGGTGAGTGCTGAATAGTAAGGGTTCGCCAAGTCACTAATGATCAGACCCAGAGTTTTACTAGTCCAGCCAGGACGGATACTCGCTGCTGCTAAGTTCCGGCGATAGCCCAGGGTAGAAATTGCCTGAGCAATTCGATCTGCTAACTCCGGCTTGATGTTTGTTTCCCCGTTGACAAACCGTGAAACAGTTCTGAGGGCAACGCCAGCCTCACGGGCAACATCTTTCATTGTCGGGTTATGAGCCATCGTTGTTTCCTCCACTTCTAGTTTCACAGGAAAAAGGAGTTTTCCCTCACGTCCCCTCAAACATGTGGCGGAACAGGGGAAAGGGAATGCCCTGGTGGGTGCAGATAGTGAGGTTTATGCGAGGCAGCGTTCCTTAGAATCCCCCTGCGTCTCTAAAGTCCTTCTTCACGAAATCTAATCTGAATGATTTTGTCAAAAACGTCCGGATCAATTTTTTCGTCAAAGCCGATTCTGTAAGAGCGTGTCCCGTGGGTATAGCCTTCCAGCTCGTGTGAAAGTTCAGTGATGGGCGTGTTGGTAACTGTCAATACATTGGTGTAGCTCTTGGCGGGCATAAAACCCACAATGTATTTCTTGCCCACCTTGAACATGGGCTGATTCCAGGCAATAACCGGATCGAACTGAGGGTATGTCGTGGACACCCAGTCCACGAGTCCACGGATGTGTGTGTTTTGTTCAGGAGTGAGCGACGCGTAGAAATCAGGAAAATTATCGAATCGAGGCAAAATCCCACATACTTTCAGGGTGATTTATGAGTCTGTATCAAAGATAAAGAAGTTGTCAGCATAGCCTCCGCCTTAGAAAACTGAAAAGAACCTGAATGTCATTTCGTATGAGACTAACTTGCCTCTAGGATTATCGAAATGCTCCACCGTCGGTGTATTCCTTCCGGCGGTGTACCTGTCGGAAGATGAATCATGACTCAACACCCTTGGTTAGCTCACTACCCCTCAGAAGTCGCCCCGACTATTGGTGATGTTCCATTCCCACACATCCCTGCACTCATTGAGGCAGCCAACAAGCAATACGGCTCCACAACTGCGTTTACCCAGTGCATGCCCAATGGCATGAATGGGTCATTGACCTATGACAAAGTTGATTCACTGTCGAACGATTTTGCAGCGTATCTTCGCGACGTTGTTGGCCTCGAGCAAGGCGACCGTGTTGCTGTTCAGATGCCGAACTGTTTGAGCTACCCCATTGTTGCTATTGGTGTGTTTAAAGCTGGCTGTGTATTGGTGAATACTAACCCGCTGTATACCCCGTCTGAAATGGTGCACCAGTTCTCCGACTCGGGAGCTAAAGCTTTGGTTGTCATCGACATGTTTGCTGACCGTCTTCCTGAGGTTCTTCCGAAAACCAACATTGAAACTGTGATCACAGTTAAGATTTCCGAATTTTTCCCCCCCATTATTTCTGGTGTGATCCGGATGGTTCAAAAAGTGTGGTCACGGACACTCCCGAAAATCACCGTTCCTCACACCTCTTTCCAGTCTGCGCTTTCACAAGGACGGCAGAAGAAGTCAGGCGTTGCCGCCGTTACCTATCTCAAAGGAATTGGACCTGATTCCCTCGCAGCGTTGCAATACACCGGTGGAACAACAGGTGTGTCTAAGGGTGCGATGCTCTCTCATGGAAACCTGGTCTCCAACACCATTCAGATGGTGTCGATGTGTGGTGACTATATGCGTCCGGGTAAAGAAATTGTGATTACTGCACTTCCGCTGTATCACATCTTCGCTTTCACGATTAACCTTTTGGGTTTCTATCACATGGGTGCTCGCAACATTCTTGTTCCTTCGCCCAGACCGCCTAGCAACCTCAAGCGTGCGTTTGAAAACTACAAAGTTACTTGGCTTACCGGTGTGAACACTCTCTTCAATGCTCTCTTGAACGAGCGGTGGTTCCTCGACAGCCCACCCAAGCATTTGCGCGCATCTGCTGCTGGTGGAATGTCTTTGCACGAAAGTGTTTCTAGCCAGTGGCGTGAGGTGACAGGAACACCCATCGTGGAAGGTTACGGCCTAACGGAATCATCTCCTGTCTTGACCTTCAACCCGTTGAATGGAAACGGTAAAGATGGAACCATCGGCATTCCTGTTCCCTCTACGGACATTAAGTGCGTAGATGAAAAGGGTAAAGAAGTTGCTCTGGGCGAACCTGGAGAACTGATTGCAAAGGGCCCCCAAATCATGCAGGGATATTGGCAGATGCCTAAAGAAACTGCCTCAACCCTCAAAGATGGTTGGCTGTACACCGGTGATATTGCCGAGATGGACAGCGATGGATACTTCACCATCGTGGACCGTAAGAAAGACATGATCTTGGTCAGTGGCTTTAACGTCTACCCAAACGAGGTGGAAGAAAAGATTGCTGCTGTGGCTGGTGTTCAAGAAGTCGGTGTTGTCGGTGTCCCCGATGATAAGACAGGTGAAAGTGTCGTGGCGTATGTGGTGACTGTTCACCCTGCAGCTACGGAAGAACAAATCATGGCCTACTGCCGTGAACAACTTTCTGCGTACAAAGTTCCCAAGAAAATTGTCTTCGTCGAAGAACTTCCCAAGAGTCCCATTGGCAAGATCCTCCGCAGAGAATTGCGAACCCTCGCCATCTCAGAATCCAGTAGTCAGAAGGGCACGTCATGATCTCCACAACCGTAACCCTCCTTGCTCAAGCAACAGTTTCTGAGCAAGATGTCGTCACACCCTTCGAGCAGAACCTACTTGTTGCGTTGGTCTTTGTGATCATGTTTGGTTTGGGAGCAGGCCTGACTCCTAAAGACTTCAAGCTTGCCGTACGCAGGCCCTGGGGTCTGATTATTGGGTGGTTGACTCAATTCGGAATTATGCCCTTACTGGCGTATTTGTTGGCACTGTTCTTCTTGTTCCAACTCCCGATTGAGTATGCAGCTCCCGTTGCGTTGGGTGCTTTGCTGATGGGGTGTGTTCCCGCAGGAACAACCTCGAACATCTTTA
>JBIIGO010000054.1:0-7598 GCA_044236405.1 Aurantimicrobium sp. | reverse complement strand
GAAGATGCTTTGTATCAGCTTCGCGTGCGTCGTGGAACCATCAAGCCCACACAGTAATTTTTAGTCTTCAAGAAGACGTGAAGCGGCTGCTTCGTCGGTAAAGAAGACTGTCTCGTGAACGCCATCCACTGCGCTCACAGGAGAAAGATTCTTATCCGTTTGCGTAAACGCTGAATACACGGCGTCTGCTTTATCTGCACCCGCTGCAACAATCCATATGCGGTCGGAAGAATTAAGTGCCTCGAGTGTGAGAGAGATACGTTCGGCCGGCGGCTTAGGAGAATCATTGACCGCAACAACATTTGTTCCTGTCACGGTGATTGCTTCACGGCCAGGAAATAAACTCGCCACATGAGCATCAGGACCAACACCTAAAAACGTGATGTCGAATCGTGGGGTGTTATCACCAAAAAATTCGGATAGGTCATTGCTGTAAGCCGTAGCTGCCTCAACCACACTCATCCCAGTATCACTAGCAGGCATGCGGTGAATGTTTTTCTGGGGGATACCCACGCGATCTAAAAGACCAGGTGCAGCTTGCCCCTCATTGCGTTGAGGGTCGCCCTGTGGCACGAATCTTTCATCTCCCCACCACAGGTGAATACGTGTCCAATCCAGCGAGCCATTGAGGTCGAGAGCACTCAGCAGGGCAATCCCAACTGTCCCACCAGTAAGAACGATATGGACGCTGTCTTGGGTCAGCAGAAGGTCTTTGACTGTGTCATCAAAAGCTTCGGCGATGTGAGTAATGAGCTCTTCGGTATTGCTATAGGCCTCAAGCGTTGTCTCCTCTGCCATTACGGTGTCACCTCAATCATGGCGAGACCTTCGGTGACAACACGTCCATAGACCTCATCTGGGTCAAGTCGACGGAGTTCTTCAGCAAGGCAATCTCGCAGATTACGCAAGGGCATGGCCAAATCGTGCGAGGGTTGCTCTGGTTGGGATAAACGCACCAGGGTTGGTTCGATGCGCTCTAACAAGATTTCTCCCGAGGGTCGCACTAATCGGACTTGATGAATTCCTGCCCATCCCAAGCCTTCGTGGGACATATCGCAGCTCACGGGAACGTTGAGCTGTAATTCCAACCATGCCGCCAACATATGAGCTGAGGCAAAGTGTTCAGTGGAGGTCACATGCGCTTCAAGAATGGGCTCATAAGGCGGTTGATCCAAGACTGCTGCTAGTTGTGTGCGCCACAAAGTTAATCGTGTCCACGCAAAATCTGCATCTCCGGGCCAGTAACTGTCTGAAAGCCGAGCAAGTGCAGACAAAGGGTCTGCTTGGGCGGCTGCATCGGTAATACGACATTGCGCAATCTGCCCCAAAGCTGACTCAGATACCTTCGCAGGAGCATCTCCGGGCCACCACACCACGACGGGGGTGTCGGGAAGAAGTAGACCTGTCACGAGGCTTTGTTCATCACTACCGGCTTTTCCGTAGGCGCGGAGCACAATCACTTCACTGGCACCGGCGTCACCGCCCACACGAACTTCAGCATCAAGTCTGTTTGAAATGGAACGCTCAGGCTCAATAACAGACAACACAATCACACGCATGGGGTGTTCGCGAGAGGCTTCGTTAGCAGCTGCAATAGCTTCTTCTTCGGCCCCAGGATTCGTTGAAATCAACAATGTCAAAACGCGGCCGAGAGCAACAGCTCCGCCTTCTTCGCGAATATTGACCAGTTCCTTGGCGATTTGTCCAGTTGTGGTATCAGGAAGTTCAATAATCATGGACGCCTCCACACCCGGCCGTCACGGGCCATCAGTTCATCTGCTGAGTGGGGACCCCATGTGCCAGGGGCGTATTGTTCGGGTTGACCCTGCGTTGCCCAGAACTCTTCAATAGGGTCAAGAATCTTCCAGCTCAATTCCACCTCTTCATGTCGGGGGAACAGTGGTGGGTCACCCAGCAAAACATCCAAAATGAGTCGCTCATAGGCTTCCGGGCTTGCCTCGGTGAAGGCATGCCCGTAGCCAAAGTCCATCGTGACATCCCGAACTTGCATTCCCGCGCCAGGCACCTTGGAGCCAAAACGAATGGTGACTCCCTCATCGGGTTGGACACGAATCACCAGAGCATTTTGTCCCAGGGTGGAGGTTTGGTGTTCTGCGAAAAGGTATTGCGGTGCTCGTTTGAACACCACTGCAATCTCGGTAACTCGGCGACCTAATCGTTTGCCTGCACGCAGATAAAAAGGGACTCCCGCCCATCTGCGAGTTCCAATATCTAGGCGCATCGCGGCATACGTTTCCGTAACCGATTCTGGATTCATGCCCTCTTCTTCAAGGAACCCAATGACCTCTTGACCACCTTGCCATCCGCTGTCATATTGTCCTCGTGCTGTTGATGATGCTAGGTCAGCTGGAAGTCTCACAGCAGCGAGAACTTTTTCTTTTTCAGCACGAAGATCTTCGGCATTGAAGGAGATGGGCTCTTCCATTGCCGTTAACGCCAGTAGCTGTAAGAGGTGATTCTGTATCACATCTCTGGCTGCACCAATACCGTCGTAATAGCCGGCACGTCCACCCACACCGATGTCTTCAGCCATAGTTATTTGGACATGGTCGACGTGTTCAGAATTCCAGAGTGGTTCAAAGAGTTGATTGGCAAAACGTAAAGCAAGAATGTTTTGCACTGTTTCTTTGCCCAGATAGTGATCTATGCGAAAAATTGAATCTGGTGGGAACACAGATTCCACAACATCATTGAGTTCACGGGCCGTGGCAAGGTCACTTCCAAAAGGTTTTTCAATCACGACTCGTCGCCACTGGCCTGCGACAGGTTCGGCCAGTCCTGAACGCTTAAGTTGAGTGACAACTTCAGGGAAGGATCGTGGAGGAATCGAGAGATAAAAAGCGTGGTTTCCCATCGTTCCACGGTCTTTATCAAGCTCCGCAATAGTTTCTTTGAGACGGTCAAACGCTGAATCATCGCTAAAGTCGCCGGATACAAAGCGGATACCTTTTGCTAGTTGATCCCAGACTTCTTCACGAAATTCAGTGCGGGCATGTTCTTTCACTGAATCATGTACGACGGCCGCAAAGTCTTCGTTTTCCCAATCCCTTCGGGCGAAGCCCACAAGGGCAAATCCCGGGGGCAAGAGGCCCCGATTTGCTAAGTCATAGACAGCCGGCATGAGTTTTTTACGCGCAAGGTCTCCGGTGACTCCAAAGAGAACTAGTCCACACGGACCGGCAATGCGGTTTAAACGACGGTCCTCAGCAACCCGTAGGGGATTGTTGTGGGCCGAAATTTCCGCTGGTGTCATAGGTAGCTCGTTAGTTGAATGCGGCAAAAAGGTGTTCAAGTTGAGCGTCAGGATTCGTCAAGGTCAACGTGATGACGGGACGACCATGATGGGCCAAAACCTGTGCATCTCCTGCTGCTTGAGCTTCAATGAGCTGCCCAAAAGTAAAGGGACGTTCATCTATCGTGAGGTCTTCACGTGGGGTTTGAAGTATTTGAATAAACACTCCCACCGCTGGTCCACCTTTGTGGAATTGACCGGTTGAGTGAAGGAAACGTGGCCCCCAGCCAAAGGTGACGGGTCGACCTGCGCGCGCAGCAACTAAGTCACGAACACCGTAGGCCTGCGGATAGGCCTCACGATCCAGGTAAGCCTGAACTGACACATATCCATCAGCTGGCAGTAGTTCGAGTGCGGCAGTGATTGCCTCACGGGCTGTTTTCGCATCTCCAAGAGGAACATGAGAGCGAACTTCGATGCCGTGGTCGACAAAGAGTGGGTCTGTGGCATCAGGTCGGTTATCCAACAAAGCGCGGGCAGCAATCTTTGCCGATTCCACATCGGGTTGGTCGAAGGGGTTGATTCCTAAGATTCGCCCAGCAACAGCTGTGGCATATTCAAACACCATAAACATTGCACCTAAGGTGCCGGAGACAAGAATCTCGCCCTCGTGCTTGTGTGAGTTCAGAAGATGAAATTCATGGGCATCATCGACGAGACGAAGAATCTGTAGGTCGGCATAACCGGCCGAAAGTTCTGGAGAAACAACATCAAGTACGACAGGAAGAATTCCAGTGGCTTCCTTACCGGTTGATTCTGCGATGAGCTGTTCTGCCCAGTCGGGGAATCCGACAAGGTGTGTGCCATCGGATACAAGCCCTAATTTGTTTTTGAGGGGAGTAGTTCCAGCGATAGCAGCGCCGAGGATAAGGCCAAAGTTTTCTGCTTGATCAACGGCGAGATCAAGCTCGACTGCTTCTGCTTCATTCAACAACTCGTCAATATCCACTCCGGCCAAACCAGAAGGAACTAAGCCAAAAGCAGTCAGTGCGGAGAATCTCCCGCCGACGTTGGGGTCAGCGTTGAACACGCGATAACCGGCAGCTCGTGAAGCCCCGTCAAGAGGTGAGCCGGGGTCTGTGACAACAACAATGCGTTCAACAGGGTCAATGCCAGCTTCGCGGAATGCGCGGATAAATGCGCGCATTTGACTGTCTGTTTCGACAGTACTGCCGGACTTGCTGGAAACAATCACAGCAGTTTGAGCGATGCTTTCCGAGACCGCTGCCAGAACCTGTCCAGGTTCAGTGGAATCCAAAACAGTGAGATCTGCGTTCATGGTGGCGGTGATTACTTCGGGAGCCAGAGAAGACCCACCCATGCCACACAGAACAAATCGGGTGACGTTCTTGCTCGCAAATTCATCCCTGAGGGCATAAATTTCTGGCACGAGAGGACGAGAGAGGGCAACAGACTCTGTCCACCCCAAACGGATCGATGCTTCGGCTTCGGCTGCTTTTCCCCAGAGTGTGGGGTTTTGCGCCGTAATGCTGGAGGCAACTAAGTCAGTAACGAGTTGAGGAACATGATGGTTGACAGCTTCTTCAGCCGCCCCGGTAACTTTGATGCGAAAGGACATTATGCTCCTGCTAGTGCGGCGTTGACGGTCTCGAGGAGCTCTCCCCAGGACACAATAAACTTTGACACACCTTCGGACTCGAGGGTGTTGGTGACATCCTCAAAATCAACGCCCACGGCAGCTAAGGCAGTGAAAAATTCTTCTGAGGTGTCATAGTGACCTGTGATGGTGTCGCCTGTGACCACGCCATGATCAAAAGTTGCCAGCAACGTTTTTTCGGGCATGGTGTTGACCACACCTGCAGCAACGAGCTCTGTGACATAGAGCGTGTCAGTAAGTGCGGGGTCTTTGACTCCCGTAGAAGCCCACAGCGGACGCTGTGCGTTTGCTCCAGACGCCAAGAGTGACACAGCCTGCGGGGTATCAAATTGTTCTTCGAACAATTTATAGGCCAATCGAGCGTTTGCTAATCCAGCCTGAGAAGTCAACGACAGTGCCTGGTCTGAACCGATGGCTTTGAGGCGAGCATCAACTTCTGTATCGACACGAGAGACAAAGAATGAGGCAACGGAATGTATCGAGCTGAGATCATGCCCGTTAGCTCGAGCTTTGTCTAGCCCCGCAAGGTAAGCCTTAATGACTGCTTCGTAACGTTCAAGCGAAAAAATGAGGGTCACGTTGACCGAAATGCCGGCCGCAATGACTTCTTCGATGGCATCGAGCCCGGCGAGTGTGGCGGGGATTTTGATCAGCGCATTGGGGCGGTTTACTTTTGCCCACAATCGTTTGGCTTCGTCAATGGTTCCCGGTGCATCGTGTGCCAACGTAGGGGAGACCTCAATGGACACTCGACCATCTACGCCATTGGTGGCCTCGTACACAGGAGCAAATATGTCACATGCCTGGGCAACATCATCTGTCGTGATCTCGAAAACGGCTTGTTCTGCATCAGAGCCAGCAGCTGCCAGCACAGACACCTGTTCGGCGTAGCTTTTGCCGTCAGTGAGTGCACCAGCAAAAATTGTCGGGTTGGTTGTCACCCCCACAACGTTCATGGTGGAAATCAGTTCGCTGAGGTTTCCAGAGGTGATGCGCTCTCGAGAGAGGTCATCAAGCCATATGCTCACGCCTGCGGCGCTCAGTTGTGCGGTGGGAGTGTTCGACATGAACTGATGTTCTCCTATGTTTATCGGGTTAGAGGGGATTGAGAGAGTCGTGGGCAGCAGCGACAACTGCGTCGGAGGTCATTCCAAACTCGCGGAAGAGTGTTTTGTAGTCAGCAGATGCACCAAAGTGTTCGATAGAGACGCTACGTCCGCGTGAGCCAACAATCTTGTCCCACGACATCGAGATACCCGCTTCAACGGAAACGCGAGCAGTGACCTGAGGGGGAAGGACTGCATCTTGGTAGGACTGTGGCTGTTCAAAGAACCATTCCATACATGGAGCTGAGACAACTCGTGCATGAATTCCCTCGGTGGCAAGCTGTTCGCGCGCGGCAACAGCGAGTTGAACCTCGGAACCGGTGGCGATAAGAATGACATCTGGCTGTCCGCCCGCAGCTTCAATGAGCACATAGGCGCCTTTTGTGGTGTTCTCGGCATGGGCCATGACCTGATCAGTTGCATCGCCACTTCCACGAGTAAAGACTGGAATGTTTTGGCGTGTGAGCGCGATTCCAGCGGGTCCGCCCCGGCGCTCCAACATTTTCTTCCACGCGAAGGCAACTTCACTGGCATCAGCGGGACGAACCACGTCTAAGCCTGGAATTGCTCGTAAAGAAGCGAGTTGTTCGATGGGTTGGTGAGTGGGGCCGTCTTCACCTAACGCAACGGAGTCGTGGGTCCATACAAAAATTGAAGGAACCTTCATGAGTGCAGCTAGACGCACTGCTGGTCGCATGTAATCACTAAAGATCAGGAAAGTGCCGCCATAGGGTCGAGTTTTACCGTGCAACACGATGCCGTTGAGAATGGCGGCCATTGCGTGTTCCCGAATACCAAAGTGCAATACACGACCATAGACATCTCCGGTCCACTCGTGAGTTGACCACTGAGACGGTACGAAGGATTTTTCGCCATCGAGGGTGGTGTTATTTGATTCAGCGAGGTCCGCAGAACCACCCCAGAGTTCGGGGATGACCTTGCCGAGGGCATTGAGAACTTTTCCTGATGCGGCACGGGTCGAGAGCTCTGTTCCTTGTTCAAAGTCAGGCAACGCTTTCTCAACACCTTCGGGGAGAGCCCCAGATTCAATGCGATCAAACAGAACTTTGTTGGTGGGGTTGGAATGAGCCCACGCATCAAAACCTTTTTGCCATTCCTGACGCTGAAGGGCGCCCTTCTCGACAGCTTTTCGTGTGTGTGAGAGGACTTCAGCTGAAACGTCGAACGTCTTTTCTGGGTCGAACCCGAGAGTTTTTTTCAAACCAGCAAGTTCATCTGCGCCGAGAGCAGAACCGTGGATCTTTCCGGTGTTTTGTTTGTGGGGGCTAGGCCATCCGATGATGGTCCTCAGAATAATTAACGAAGGCTTGCCGGTTTCCTTTTGAGCGCGTTGGATTGCGTCATAGAGCTCCTGAAGGTCTTCGGTGTATTTTCCGGTTTTCTTCCAATCAACAATCTGAACGTCCCACCCATATGATTCGTAGCGCATCTGGACATCTTCAGTGAAGGCAATGTTGGTGTCATCTTCGATGGAAATTTGATTGGAATCGTAGATGGCAATGAGGTTACCGAGCTGCTGGTGTCCTGCCAGTGATGATGC
>JBIIGO010000111.1:0-2843 GCA_044236405.1 Aurantimicrobium sp. | reverse complement strand
TACATGACACCCTTGGAGGTGTTGGCTTCTTCACCAATGGCACCAGCCATGGTCAAGTAGTGGCTGAAGTTAGCCTCTGGCTTGAACTTCATGAACTCTGGCATGTTCTCGATAACCCGCTTGTGGTCTCCAGCCTTGAACCATTCAATACGCTCTTCATCAGCTGCGCGAGCTTCAGGAGTGAAGATGTGGCTGGGGTCGCTAGCCTCGTGCTTGCGCAAGTCACGCAACTTGTAGAAGGTATGCGAGAGGGCACCTGAGGCCAACAACAGTACCTTGCGGTCTGAGTCACGAATTGCTTCGCCAAGGGCACGACCTGCGCGAAGGAAGTCTTCGGTGGTTGCGGTCTGGCACACAGAGATAGAAACCCAGCGCTTATCCAAGCCTTTACCCAAGTAATCCCAGAGGTTCACGGTTGCATAGAAGATAGGCAAGTGAGGGTCGGAGATAGGAGTGATCCAGGTTCCGTTTTTCTCGTCATAGTTTGCTAGTGAGTTGGCAAACTCGGGGTCACCCTTGAACGAGTAGGGAATCTGAGACATTCCGCGAGGGAGTTCTTCGGCAGTGTATTTGCCTTCGCGGTGTTCCTGGGCTGAGACGACAAACTCAACGGTAGTTGCCCAGTGAGAGTCGAGCACAACCACAGTGTCGTAGTCGAGTTTCTCCATGACATCTTTACGGAACTTTTCCAGCCCGGGAACCAAAGAGATTTCTTTGCCGTCATTGATCTCAAATCGAGTCTCCTTGGGCAACATGATTGTTGGTACGTGAGCCAGAATTGCGGCTCCTACTACTTCACCCATTTCTTATTCCTTCCATCCATTTGGTGAAACTACGGTGTTCTTAACATCTGCATAGAAGTCAAAGGACCAGGTGCCACCATCGCGACCGATTCCTGACTTCTTGGATCCTCCGAATGGTGCACGAAGGTCACGCACAAAGAAGCAGTTGACCCAGATAGTTCCGGCAACAACTTCATCTGTGATTTTCTTGGCGTGCTCCTTGTTGCCAGAGACAACGACAGCAGCCAAACCAAACTCTGTTCCATTGGCTTTCTCAATGACCTCTTCATCCGTCTTAAAGGTCATCATGCACAGTACGGGACCAAAGATTTCACTGGAGACAATCTCAGAGCCTTCAGTAGGGTTCTTCACCAGAGTGGGCTTGAAGAACAGGCCACCCAACTCCCCGTTGGGCTCACCGCCCCACACAATTTCTTGGCCCTCAGCCTTAGCACGGTCAACAAATCCCTTGACTCGGTCAAAGTGAACTTGATGAATCTGTGGACCAATATCGGTGTCCTCATCACGAGGGTCGCCTTGCTTAATAGAAGCAGCCTTCTCCGCGAACTTCTGTGCAAACTCATCTGCCACGTTTTCGTGAACGAAGATTCGGGTACCGGAGAGACACACCTGTCCGGCGTTGTCGTATTGTTCGACAGCGATTTCTGCTGCGAGGTCGAGGTCTGCGTCTTCGAGAACGATCACGGGGCTCTTGCCACCAAGCTCGAAGGAGCAGGGTGTGAGGTTGTCCGCCGCTGCGCGGGCAATCAACTTGGCAGTGGGAACAGAGCCTGTGAAAGAGATTCGGTTGATGTCTGGGTGAGCAACAAGTGCTGCCCCCACATCTCTTCCATAACCTAGGACAAGGTTGAAGACACCGTCAGGGATACCTGCCTGCTTTGTCAGATCAGCAAAGAAAGAGGCACTCAATGGTGTCCACTCTGCTGGTTTGAGCACCACCGTGTCACCTGCGGCGAGCGCGGGACCAATCTTCCAGGTTGCCAGCATAAGTGGTGCGTTCCATGGAGTGATGAGTACTGCAACACCAGAAGGGTCCCAGCTGACGTTGTTGGTGTGACCACGGGTTTCGAAAGGCTCGTGGCGAAGATCGTTCATGGCCCAGTCAGCAAAGAACCGAATGTTCATCGCGACGCGAGGCATCACTCCACGACGATGAGAACGAAGCAGGGCTCCATTGTCCATGGTTTCAAGCTGAGAGAGCGTTTCATTGTTCTCTTCAATCAGGTCAGCGAGCTTGTGAAGAAGAGCTCCACGACCTTGGGGACCTAGTTTGGCCCAGGCAGGGAACGCTGCACGTGCAGCTGCAACGGCGGCATCAACTTCTGCTTGTCCGCCGAGAGAAATCTCACCTAGGAACGAACCATCAATAGGAGAGGTGTTGGTGTAGGTTTCGGCAGAGGCAACACGTTGACCATTAATGAAGTGCCGGGTGTCGATTTGGGCGCCAGCAACATCGATTGTGCTCATAAGAAAAGGACCTCACTCCGTCGTGTAAAGCAATCATTCGTATACTAACGATTATTTCTACGATATAAAAGTCAGAAGAGATAAATATTTTCAATTTTCTTGAGCCAAAGGATTTAATGATGAGCTCCTCGCCTCGTCCACGCATTGCCATCTTGGCCAGATTTGCCGAGAACACCTCAGCTACTCGCTATGCCGCTGTGATTACTGCTCGCCGGCTAGCTGAATTGGTGTGGGCTGCAGGTGGTGAGCCCCTCACGATGCTTCCCGTATCAGGATCCGAGTGGTCCGAGCGACTTCACGGAGTCGATGGTGTCTTGATGCCCGGTGGTGCTGATATCAATCCGAAGACCTACGGCCAAGAGATTACCTCCGAGCATGTGTATGACGTTGATGATCTGGCAGATGAAACAGACATCTCGCTCGCCTTATACGCGCTAGAGAATTCCATCCCGTTCTTTGCCATCTGCCGAGGTTTACAAATAACCAATGTTGCCCTGGGAGGAACTCTCATCCAACACATGGATTCGCCTCATCAGCATCATGTTGCCCAGGTGAGCTTTGACTCGTGTTCGG
>JBIIGO010000082.1:0-4855 GCA_044236405.1 Aurantimicrobium sp. | reverse complement strand
TGTTCCGATGAATTAGGGCTTAGTGCACCCACTGTTCAGGCATCGTGTTTCCACCATCAAATGATTGATGAGGTAGCTCCTCGGCTAGAAGTGATAGCTCGATCTGCTGAGGGGTATGTTGAGGCCGTCAAGATTGATGCACCTGGCTGGGCATTTGGGGTGCAGTGGCACCCTGAGGATAACTACGACACTGATGCAGCACAGCTTGAGATGCTTCGCACGTTTGTCAACGAAGCAAAGAAAACCTCTGCTTAGCCTTCGATTTTTGCGGTGATAGCTCGCAGCATGTCTGCGAGGTCGCTGCGTTTGTCATCTGAAACAGGCGCAACAACTTCAATTTCTTGTCTGTTGAAAGCGGGGAAAAGGCTTTCCATCAGAGTCTGACCGCTGTCGGTCAACGTCACCAACACCAGACGACCATCTTCAGAGCTTCGAGAGCGGACAACTAAGTTCATTTTTTCAAGAGTGCTGAGCACTCCTGTCAACGTTGCTTTTGAGATTCCTGCTTCAGCGGCAATGTCACGCGTTTCCGCTGGTTCCCAAATCCAGGTCACCCACAAGACCACAAACGCTGTCCAGCTCAGTCCGCTTTCAGCAAGAACATTACGTTCAAAATGATTGCGCACAGCACTTGCCGCTCGAAACAGGTTCGAGGTCACCGCCATTGCCTCAAAGTCAAGTTGCATGTGGCTCAGGCGATTAGCAACCCGTGCTTCGGTCTCGCCGAGTGTGTGACTGCCGGTCATTTCACCATTCCTAAAAATCTCTCTACCTATTCTGGCGTTAGAACTTGACTGAATGTCTGCTTATCTGGTTATTATTGTTAATATTGTTCGTATCCAAACAATCTCGATGAGGAGATCTTCATGGCAACTCGTTCCTTGGCAGACCTCGATGTTTTTGACAACGGCGCACCTTGGGATCTATTCGCAGAACTTCGCGAAAATGAACCTATTCACTGGAGCGATGAGACAGACGGTGGCAGTGGCTTCTGGTCCGTCATGCGTTATCACGACATCGTCAAAGTTTTGCGTGACCCAGAAACCTTTACTAGCAGTCACTTCACCAACTTAGAAGAACTCGAACCAGACCAAGAAGAAGCACGTCGCTCACTTCTCGACAGTGATGGAACCCGTCACCGTGCTCTTCGCCGTCTTCTTCAAAATGACTTCACCCCCAACAATGTGGCTAAGTACGAAACCTTCCTCAGAGGGTTGACCGCCACGACATTGGACAACGCTTTTTCCAAAGGTGAATTCGACTTCCTTCACGAAGTAGCAGCCGACTACCCTATTAGGGTTCTGGCACGTCTGTTAGAAATCCCAGACACGGACATTGACAACATCATTCGCTGGGGTAACGCCATGATTGGATCTTCCGATCCCAGCTTGACTGATTTGCTGCCCACCGACCCAGCCAGTGAAGAGTACCGTTTGGTGCCCTTCCGCTCCCCCGCTGCTTTAGAGGTCTTCGCATACGGAGATTCTTTGCGCCGTCAGCGTGAAGGTCGTCATGGTACCGACATCGTTTCCACCATGCTTAACACCGTTCCTATGGATGGAAAGCCTCTGTCGGACATTGAGTTCCACACCAACTTCTTGTTACTGATTGTTGCTGGCCATGAAACAACTCGCCAGACTATCGCTCACACGATGAATAACCTCATCAACAACCCAGAGGTCATTGCCTATCTTCAAGAAAACCCACAAGATATTCCTTGGGCAGTCGAAGAGTTCTTGCGCTATGCAAGTCCGATTTATCACTTCCGTCGCACTGCGACAAAGGATGTTGACTTTGCCGGTGTCAATTTCAAAAAGGGACAGAAAATTGTCACCTGGTTTGCCTCCGGTAACCGTGACCCTGAGGTCTTTAGCAACCCAGAAAAATTGGATCCCACACGTATGCCTAATGAGCACATGACCTTTGGTCGTGGTGGTCCTCACATGTGTCTCGGTAATGCACTTGCACGTATTGAGCTCATCATTATGTTCGAAGACATCATTGCTCGTATCGACAAGATGGAAAGAACAGGTCCGATGGACTTTGTTCACTCCAACTTCATCCACGGCATTAAGACCATGCCCGTCAAGGTCTCTCTTCGATAGAACCTCAGAACACATGTGAGACGTCTCCTCACATGTTCATCTCCATAAAACAGAAATGGCCCTCATAAGGGGCCATTTCTTTTTACTCTCTAGGAGCACTAAACAAGCCGAGCAACCTTTGTTAGGAATGCATCAATGAGGTCGTAGGTCCTTTTTTCACCAACGCCATCTTCAGCACGAGTTTGGTCCAGCATGACTTGAGGGTTCAAGCCTGCTTTTTCTACTTCTGCCCAGCCGCCTTCTTCTAACCAGCCGTCAAGGGCGAGAGAATCAAGTTCTGGGTGGAATTGGACCCCCAAAGATCTATTAATCACAAAAGCCTGAGAGGTATTGGGGTTCCGTGCGATTTCTGTAGCCCCCGGGGGAACTTGGAATCGGTCATAGTGGAATTGGAACCAGGGACCGTTGCCAACCAGATCAGGTTGATCGCTCCAGATGTATGTCCACCCGATTTCAGGAGTGGGTCCTGGGGCGACACTCCCGCCCATGGCGCGAGCCATGAGCTGTCCGCCAAAACAGATCCCCAGAACGGGCTTGTCAGCGCTGACGAGGGAGTGCATCATCTCTATTTCTGGTGCCAACCACTTTCCGATGCAGCCGTCATCCCATGCACCCCATGGAGCCCCTAAGAAAACAATGAGATCGAAATCATCGGGGTTAGGAAAAGAGACGTCAATGTTTGGCGTCTTGAATGATTCTTTAGGGACAACAAGAAATTCTGTGATCTCAAAACCATGGTGTTCTAGCCGGCGTCCGACGGGACCTGTCGGGCTCACATGGTCATGTTGAATAACGAGGGCTTTCATCATCTCCTCCAACGTTGGATGATTGATAATAACTATTTTGCGTAAGTGAGCAAAAAAGGTAAAATTCGTTTGACCCCTAACGATATCGTTTAGACAACAAACTTGCCACAAAGGAGTAGCAATGGTTCACGACTTAGCCAAACTCAGAGAAGACCTCGGGGAACGAGGAATCGATGTTCTGCGTGTGACGTACTCAGATGTTCTTGGTATCGCACGATCAAAAGACATCTTGGTGAGCCAGCTTGATAAGGCCGCCCACAACGGGCCAGCCTTTAGCCAAGGCGTATGGACAACCACCACTGGTGGGGAATTCCACGAGGCCAACGGTATCGCAAATGATGGTCTTCAAGATTTCGTGACGAAGATTTTGCCTCACACCATCTCACCCTTGGGATGGGAACCAGGAGTCGCCTACATCATTGGTGATGCGTTCAATCCTGATGGCACTCCCAACCTGATGTCTCCGCGCACCGTCTTACAAAAAGTTCTCGAAGGCTACAAAAAGCTAGGTCTGGTTCCCGTTGTTGGTCCAGAACTAGAGTTTTATATCGCCAATCGAGACGCAGAAGGAAACTTCACACGTTCATTGGCCCAAACTGGTCGTGTGTACACCACCGGAACACTGGTAGATCCTGACGGTGACTTCTTACACCTCATGCGTATGCTCGATGCTCTCAACATTGGCGCCTTCGCTGGTAACCACGAATTTAGCCCTGGCCAATACGAAGTAAACCTGTGGCATTCAGAAGCCCTCGATGCAGCCGACCGCACGTTCTTCTTTAAGTCAGCAGTTAAAGACATCATTGCTCAGCGCGGCAAGTATGCCACCTTCCTTGGAAAGCCCTGGAGTGATGAAGGAGGAAGTGGATTCCACCTTCACTTCTCTGTCACCGATGCCGACGGTATTAATAAGATGCATGACAGCAAGGGAAACCTCTCCGATGTTGCCCTCAAACTCATTGCAGGGATTACCTCACATGCTGATGCCCTGACCGCCTTTACAAACCCCACCATTAACTCTTTCAAGCGCCTGGGACCAGATACTCTGGCTCCTTATCGTTCCAACTGGGGTTACGACAACCGCAGCTGTATGGTCCGTATTCCGCCAGAGCGTGGACAAGGTACCCGTTTGGAAATTCGCGTAGGCGATGGTGCTGCTAACCCTTACCTCGTGATCGCTGCCATCTTGGCCGCAGGTCTCGATGGCATCGTCAACAACATCGAATGCCCACCCGATGCTGTTGGAATGGCCTATGACAACGAGGGAGCTCCTGTTCTGCCGGAAACCTTCTCAGCTGCTCTTGATGCTCTTGAAGCCGACGAGGCTCTGAGAGCCCACATGTCTGAAGAGCTCGTCAATGTGTTCATGGTTCTCAAGCGTGATGAAGTAGCTCGGTATGAAGCTTCTGTTCCAGACCCCTCCACACGTGACGTCACCGATTGGGAAGTTAACGAGTACGCCTTCACCTACTAAAAAATCTCCATTCATATAAAAGTGCCCCTGTGATTTCGCAGGGGCACTTTTATAACCACGTTCTGAACTATTGTTGGCCTTTTTGAGAGGCCCTTAGGAAGAATTAGCTCGTTTTCCCTATCAGCAAGCCCTCGCGAGCAGCTATTGCAGCTGCTGCTGCCCGATTAGGTGCAGAGAGTTTCACTAACGTGTGCTCGATATGTGTTTGAACTGTGCGATCTGAAATAAACAAGGTGGAGGCAATTTCCCTGTTTGAAAGACCGCGTGCTGCAAGAGATAAGACTTGAAGTTCCCGTTCACTCATATTGCGAACATCAGCAGTATCCAGAGTGAGCACTGCGGCTAAATCATGATATTGACCTGTGACGGGAATCACATTGACCCTAAACCAACCCATCCCACGTTGATCGGCTGGCCAGATGAATGAACCACAAATTTTTTGCCTCACAAGTTCTTGTGCAGCCTTAAGC
>JBIIGO010000072.1:0-5814 GCA_044236405.1 Aurantimicrobium sp. | reverse complement strand
TTAAGCTCAAACCGTTCGTCGACACAACCGGTGGGGTTCCCGAAAGGAGCTGAGGTGCCCTCGTGTCAATCGTTGAATTGTTCGCAGTGACATTTCTCTCAGTAAGCACTGCTGCATCAAGTCCTGCAAGGTCTTGAATTTCGGAATTGGTAGTTGCTGGATTACTCGAACCACTTGGTGTGTAAGAGATCCTCACAACATCCTGCATTTCAACCACTGTTGCAAGAGTGAGAACAACAGTTGATCCGCTAACTGACAGTCCAGTAATTGTTTGAGGACTTCCATTGATTTTCACGACAAAGGAGCTTATTGAGGCAGTATTACTTGCCAAAAGTTCTTCGCTATACGTCAGAGTGAGAGTCTCTCCAGAACTATTGACAACCGCTGACACAAAGGTGGGCGGGGTGATGTCTAAGGTGGATTCGTTCACAACGCTTCTGTTAGCCAAAGTGACTGCATCATTACCGGTTGTGTCCTGAATTGCTAGGTTCGTAGAAGCCCTATCAGCGGTAGGAGCAGTGTACTTAGTCAGGACAACGGTTTTGCCAGCTTCAACAGTGGCTGGCCCGGTCAAGATCACGTCGGTGCCGCTGACACTAATTCCTGTGGGAAGCCAGGGTGAACCTGCAACAGTAACTCCAAAATTTGTTGTGTTTACTGCAGGAACCGTCGAACTCATATTCTCGTTGTACCGAAGAATAACCCTATCTCCTGTTGTGGGTACAGTAATCGACTGAAGCACGGGGGCGGTCACATCAGCACTTGAATTGTTTGTTACAACATAGTTGGAGAAATTAGCTGCATAGTTGGTAGAAGTGTCAGATACGCCAATCCCCGAAGTCGAGCTGTTGGTTAAGTTCAACGTGACTACTTGCCCAATACCAATGGGGTTCGTTAGGGTCAACGTCAACAAACCGGAGCCTCTTGAGGAAATATTGATACCGCTCTTAGTTACAGAAACTCCGTCAACGAAGACCTGGAAGAGGTCGAACGCGCGACTATCAGTGATGGTTGGAGAGTTCAGCCCTTCACTAAATGTAAGAGCTAAGTCCCTTCCGTTTGCGCTCACGACAGCGCTCTGCAGCACAGGACGCGTTAAGTCTTTTGTCGAGGTATTTGTGATGGCAAAATCAACAAGTGCGGGGGCATCTGCACCACCTGCATCCTGAATGACCGTGGTTGGGGTTGTTGAAGAGCTGTAAGAACTTGGGGTGTATGAAACCGTTACTGTTTGACCAGCACCAACACAAGCTGAATCCACCCGAATATCCACGCGTTGCGTCGTGCCCTGCCGCACCTCAGTTATTGGGCAGACAACACCGTTAACTTTCAGCGTGAACTGAGATGTTGTCTTCACAACTGAGCTCTCCAAGACCTCGTTGTAATTGAGGTACACGTAGTTTCCACCCGTTGCCACCGAGGTTGAGACAATGTAGGGCACCGCAGATGCCGTGGCGTTTACAACGAAGTCTGTGAATGGTAATACGTCTGCGCCTGATGTGCTGTCCTGAATGGCGATGTTTCCTGCACCAACTGTCCATGAGGTGGGAGGAGTGTATGAAACTCTTACCGGAAGATTATTTGCCACAGTTCCGACTAATGTGAGGGTCAAAACAGAACCGCTAGCTGTGGCAGTTGAAATTCCGACAGGCATGCCGCCATATGTCACAGAAAATTGTGATACGGCGGGAAGTAAAGACTGAGTTGTCAGAATCGGTTTTGAAAAAGTTAATGCAATTGTGTTTCCTGCTGCTGGCACAACAGCGGTGGTAAGTACTGGAACATTTGAGGTTGTGTTCGTGACAGAGAGGTCTGTGAATGACTGAACGTCATTTCCGGCGGTTCCTTGTAAGGCAAGGTTTGTAGCGCTGACGTTGTCAATGGGCGGAGCCTGATAGGAGACAGTCACAGGGGTGCCAGATGCAATGCCGTTTTGGAGTGTCAGGGTAAGCGTCGCGCTACTGATTGTGCGCTGGACCACTGGATTTACAGTTGTACCGTTTGTTTTAACTGTAAACGTTGACAAATCAGGTAATGCCGCAGCTAAGTTTGCGCTGAAAACTAAGTTAATAGTGTTCCCCGCTGCTTGAACAGCAGTAGTAGTTCCTTTGACCAGCGCTGGAACAAGACTCTCGCTCGCAGCCGTGTGCAGTGTCCATGTTGCGGCATCAATTCCTGTGGTGCCTTGAAGAGCGAAGTTATTGAGTGTGTTATCAACTGTGGGGGCGGTGTAAATGATGGTAGGGGATTTGTCCGACTCAATGACACCGCCGAGATTCAGTCTAATAACTCGTGCTCCGACGAAGTCGACAGACGTCACAGGAACGTTCACAGTCCGACTCGCAAATGAAGCACTTGCAGTAGCCGGAGTATCGTAAGTTCCGATACGAACCTGGAATTGTTCTTTAGGTGCAATGTTTGCATGTAGGTCGCTCGCAAAGGTGATCTGGATACTGCGACCATCATTACTGACAACAGTGCTTGCATCTGAAGGTGCGGCTGGCTGAGTAGCAAACGCGGCCTGGGGCTCCGACACGAAATACAAGCTCGATGCGACAACCGCTACAGAAGCAAGCATGCTCGCAAACTTCTTTGTGAATATCCGAAAACGCCCACGAGGAATTCTTGTCCACGGGGTTTTTCCACGGAGCTTAGACATAGGCATATCTGATTTATTGCGCGTCAAATTTCCACCCCTAAAGGTGGCTTTGCAACGGGCCCGTTGCAACACAAAATGTGCGCCATATTTTTACCCTAAAGCGGTACTTGAAGGTTTTTTGGGTGTTTTTTTGGCACCTAGGGAGCATCCACTGGGGGTAAAGGAGTTAACCCCTGTATGAAATTAAAAAAGTTGAGAAAGCTCAAAATACCCTGAGAGAAACCATAAAATTCTCGACTTACCCCTCACCCCTGAATGTTGCACAGTCCTTTCTCCCTGTCGCAGGAGCTGGGGTACAGATTCGTTGCTACAAATTCCCTCAGTCGACGTCTGGCTATGAAAGGTCTTCGCGCCATGTCCGATTGAGGCAAACGCTCAATGTCCTAGGTATTTATTCTTTTCTAGGTCACACTGATTCATAGTGGATTCATCCACGTGAACACTCCCGCATGAAGAAAAGGTGTCATTATGGCCCGCAAGATACGAACTGAAGACGAACAAATAAAAAGACTCAGAACCTACAACATCGTTGCCGGTTTCCTTCACTTGGCGCAGGGTTTAGCGTTCCTGTTTATTCTGACCCGACTGAGCTCGCAGGTAACCTTCCCCGTCACAGTGGACTACATGACAGGTCCTCCCGGAGTTGACCTGCCTACCGAGCAAGTGACCTTCTTTGACATCAACTTAGGTCTAGGTGTTGTGGGCTTCTTGTTCCTCTCCGCTTTCTTCCACTTCTTGATCTCATGGCCTGGTGTGTTTACCCGTTACGCCAACGGCTTGAAAGCTAATCACAACTACTTCCGCTGGACTGAGTACGCCTTGAGCTCCTCCGTGATGATCTGGCTGATTGCTCAGCTCAACGGTGTAACCGACTTTGCTGCCTTGTTTGCCATCTTTGCGGTCAATGCCTCCATGATCTTCTTCGGTGCTCTCCAAGAGAAGTATGAGAAGCCCGGTAGTGGTGGATTCTTACCGTTTGTCTTTGGTTCCATGACAGGTATCGTCCCCTGGATTATTATCGCGATTCTCGTGATTCAGCCAGGCTCCACCAATGCCGCAGAAGTTCCCGGTTTCGTTTATGGCATTGTGTTTGCGACATTCTTCTTCTTCAACACCTTCGCTATCAACCAGGCATTGCAGTACCACCAGGTTGGCGGCTGGAAGAGCTACCTGCGCGGTGAGCGTATGTACATCACCTTGAGCTTGATCGCCAAGAGCGTTTTGGCATGGCAGGTGTTCTCCGGAGCACTTGTTCCACTCTTCGTTGAATAACACCAGCTCTACATAACAATGTCCGGGAAGCACTGCTTCCCGGACATTGTTGCTTAAGGCAAATGGATTACTTAATGAATCCGTTTTCTTCCAACCAGCCGCGGGCAATCACCTCGGGTGAGAGTCCATCAACAGTGGACTGAACGTTGAGCGAAACAAGACCTGCTGCCGTGAGCTTGGCGCTCACAGCGTTGATGATCTTTTCCACGTCAGGTTTGATCTCAGTGCGAATCAACGGAACAACGTGAGAGGCCAAGAAGAGTCCGTCAGGATCTTCGAGTGTGACAAGGTTGTCTGTTTGAATGCGAGGATCAGCGCTATAGACGTTGGCCATGGTGATGGTTCCGGCAAGTAATTCATCCACCGTGGTGTCTCCTGTGGCAATAAAGCTCACCGTTACGCCATATTTTTCTTCAAGCCCAATCGGGCCATAGGGGCGCTCAGCCAGTTCTGGATATCCCCCCAGAACCAGAGGGGTTGTGACCTTCTTCAGGTCTCCGATGGTGACAAGCTTGTTTGCCTCAGCAAACTCAGCTGTCACGTTGTAGGAGTCCTGGTCGGTGGCAGGTGCTTGATTGAGAACTTCTAACCCTTCAGGCAGAGCCTTCTTCAACGCGTCATAAACAGCGTCTGTGCTGGTGACGGTGGTTTCGGGGTCATAGAACTGAAGAAGGTTACCGGTATATTCCGGGAACAGATCCACAGCACCACTCATGGTGCGATCTTGTTCGAGTGCGGGCAGATAGGCATCGCGTTGACCGATGTTGAACTTACGCTCGACCTCGATGCCTTCATTTTCCAGGGCCTGCGCGTAAATCTCTGCAATAATCTCGTTGGAATAGTAGGCCTGAGATCCAATGGTGATCACGCTTGCATCACTTGATCCAGAACCATCAGCAAGTGGATCACCACTTGCACACGCACTCAGTGCAAGAGCAGCAACCAATGTTGTTGCGACGGCGGCAATTCTGCCGGTGTTCTTCATTTTCTTTAACATGGCTTTATCCTCGCAGTTTTTTGAGCAAGAAAAGGCTTCCGCTCGCAGGCGATACACAACCGTAACTATCGAGAGGAGCGTGCAGAGATAACGCCTCTGGGAACCAATATGCGTTGAGCCAGGGCAAGGAGGAGATCCAATGCAATCGCAAGAACCATAATCACCAGAGCAGCCCCCAGCATTTCATCGAAGCGTCGAAGCGCTAGCCCTTGCAGAATCGGCAAACCTAACGAGCCCAAGCCAATATAAGCAGCAAGAACGACGGTAGCGACAACCTGCAATACTGCAGCACGAATTCCTCCCAAAAGCAGCAGGGAGCCCAGGGGAATTTCTACTTTCCACAGGATTTGCCATTCGGTCATCCCCGAAGCCCTAGCCGCATCGATCACGACGGGGTCAATAGATTCAATGCCCGCATAGGCGCCAGCCAAAATGGAGGGAATAGCCAAGAGGACAAACGCAATAATGGCGGCTTCTGTTTTTACTGTGACCCCCATCACAATCACCAACAGGAGAATCAACCCAAAAGAAGGCACCGCACGGGCTGCACCGGAAATACCAATAGCGAAATTTCTACCCCGGCCGGTGTGGCCAATGTAATAGCCCACAGGAATAGCAATCACTGCTGCAATCGCCACAGAGACCAGGGTGTAATACAGATGCTGCGCAATGAGCTCCGGCAGCGGAGAGTTATCCCCGAGACGGTCGGGAGAAAAGATCCAGGCAATAGCTTCTTCAAACAGATTCATTGTTCACCTGCCACAGAAAGCGCGTGCTGAGCCCTGCGTTTTCTTTTCTTTGTCACCACAGACCACGGCATCAGCCAGCGGCCTAGTCGGACCAATACCGTGTCAACAACAAGAGCAATAATCATCACCATCACCAC
>JBIIGO010000053.1:0-7855 GCA_044236405.1 Aurantimicrobium sp. | reverse complement strand
CTGTTTTTCTAAGCTGCGCACTTCATCGATAAGTCCGTTTTCCCACATATGCTCTACGCGTCGATCAAGACGAGTAACAAGTTCTTCTCGTTGAGTCCGCAACCCAAAAATTGTTGTTGGCAACCAGTAGGTGGGAGTTTCTGGAAGCTCCCCTAACGATGCGCCATTACCCGAGACTTCAACCACTTCTAATGCGCGAACAATTCTTCGTGGATTCTGCGCATCTATCCGAGCGGCAACTTCTGGGGCTAGTTCTGACAAACGCGTATATAACGCAGAAGCGCCTAGAGTGTTGAGCTCATGTTCTAAACGCGTTCTAATCTCATCATCATGACCTGGAAAATCAAAAGAGAAAAGAACACTACTGACATATAAGCCAGACCCTCCCACAAGGATGGGGACATGGCCTCGAGAGAGTATTTCTTCGATGACTTTTCGTGCCTGTTCTTGATAGGACGATACGGCTGCTTCTTCGGCAGGAGAAAGAACATCAATGAGATGATGGGAAATACCGCGTCTGTGATCGGGAGAGAGTTTGGCGGTTCCGATATCCATCCCTTGATACAGCTGCATGGCATCTGCATTGACAACCTCTGCCGTGAGTGAGCGTCTTCCGAGAGCTTGGGCAAGATCGAGTGAAAAGTCGGACTTTCCTGTGCCCGTTGCGCCGATAACGGCGATGAGGTGAGGAAGCTCCACCTATCGTTGCCCGTCGTGCGGATCGTAAATATCATCTGCCAGCGGTCTACGCGTTGGCATACCTAATCCCACTATTGGCTGTGAGGTAGACCCAAGGTTTTTTGCACCAGTTTGACCTTGTGGGACACCACAGCTCTCTGCTTGCTCTCTATCCCACGCATCACCAGCAATAGTGCGGCGAATACGTAAAGGGGCACCTGTTGGATCATCGGCAAGGATGTGAAAAGGTGCTGCTTCTGTAGCGACAACTGTGACGATATCCCCTGGCCTGGGCACTTCAGACCCAGGAGTTACTTCAAAGTGAACCAGACGCGCATCACGAGCACGACCACTCATCCGGTGTGTAGCGACGTCTTTGCGCCCTTCTCCATTGGCGACAAGCACCTCGAGTTCTTTGCCAACCTGTTTCTTGTTTTCTTGCCATGAAATGTCATTTTGCAGGGCAATCAGTCGTTCATACCGCTCTTGAACGACCTTTTTGGGGACTTGGTTCTCCATCGTGGCTGCCGGTGTTCCGGGACGAGGTGAGTACTGGAACGTAAAGGCCAACGCAAAGCGTGCCTGGCGAACAACCTCAAGAGTCTGTTCAAAATCTTCTTCCGTTTCACCGGGGAATCCGACAATAATGTCGGTACTAATGGCCGCATCAGGAATAGCCTGCCGAACACGTTCTAAGATTCCTAAGTACTTCTCGCTTCGATAGCTGCGACGCATTGATTTGAGGATGGCATCTGAACCTGATTGCAGGGGCATGTGCAACTGAGGCATCACATTGTGTGTCTGGGCCATGGCCTCGATGACATCGTCAGTAAAAGCCGCTGGATGAGGGCTCGTAAAGCGCACTCGCTCTAGACCTGGAATGTCACCGCAGGCTCTCAGAAGTTTCCCAAAAGCTTCTCGATCCCCAAACTCAACACCATATGTGTTGACATTTTGACCAAGCAATGTCACTTCGATTGCTCCTTGGTCGACAAGAGCTTTTACTTCATTAAGCACCTCACCAGGTCTGCGATCACGTTCTTTACCCCGCAGGCTAGGGACAATGCAGAATGTGCAGGTGTTGTTGCACCCCACTGAAATAGAAACCCACCCCGAGTAGGTCGTGTCCCGCTTAGTGGGCAATGTCGATGGAAAAGTTTCCAGAGATTCAAGGATTTCAATCTGGGCTTTGTTGTTATGACGAGAGCGTTCAAGAAGACTTGGAAGAGAACCCATGTTGTGGGTTCCAAAAACAACATCAACCCACGGTGCTTTTTTCAACAACACATGTTGGTCTTTTTGAGCTAAGCAGCCGCCGACAGCGATTTGCATCTCGGTGTGATGTTCTTTAACTCTGGCAAGGTGCCCCAGATTGCCATAGAGCTTGTTATCGGCATTTTCACGAACAGCACACGTATTTATGACTACAACATCAGGGTGGGGGCTTGTAGCTGTTCGTTTGAGATCAGGATCTGCTTCTGCCTCAGCAGCCAAATCGAACTTAACGTATCCGGCAGCTTCTAACGCCCCTGCTAGACGTTCACTATCGTGAATATTCATCTGACAGCCAAACGTGCGCACTTCATACGTGCGGGTGCGACCAGATGCATCTATTGCGGCATCAGATGCCGGAATAATGGTGGGAGCTTCGCTGACGTGAGACATGAGAACTTAAGTCTACGGTTTACTTGCCCCGACTTTTTTACTCACTGAGCGCTTGCTTGCACGCTTGACGAACAATCGAGCTGGGATAGCCACGTCGCGTCAGGAAGCCAACGAGTCTGCGCTCTGCCGTTGCCGCATCGAGACGCGTAAACTGACGTGCACGCTGTGTGGCTAAAGCTGTAGCTTTTTCAAGCTCATCATCCTCGTCAATGATCTCCACAACCTCAGCAATGATGTCTGAAGCAATACCGCGCTGACGCAGATCATTCACAATGATGTTTTTACTTTTACCTTTACGAACGCTGAGCTTATCGACCAATTGTCTGGCCATTCGTTGATCATCGATGTAACCCAAACGAATAAATTTATCGATGAGCTTTAGTGCATCTGCTTCAGGTGCATCTCGTGATGAAAGCCACGTATGAACTTCACGGGCACTCATATCTGCGGCATGCAATTTCCGAATGAGTGCTTGTTCTAATTGATCAATATCGAAGGTCGCAACCGATGTCAGGTCGGCAACTTCCGGAGACTCACTTTCCGGTGCCAGGGCAAAAACTTCAGAGAACACTTGTGCCTGTGGTTGCAGCAGAGACTCAGGTGACGAATCCTCTACAGATTCGTCACCTGAGTCAGAATGCTCTGGGCTAACCCAGGGAAGGTACGTGACATTAGTCACGAACTTAGGCTCCCTTACGAACCTCTGCCTCATCGAAATCAGGTTCAACTTCGATGGCGGCAGCCTCAACGTCAGCAGCTACCTCGACGGCAGCGCCCACACCGAGCTTTGCCAAGATTTTTTGTTCAATCTCAGCTGCGATAGCGGGGTTTTCAATTAAGAATGTTCGTGAGTTTTCTTTACCTTGGCCAAGTTGGTCAGAACCATAGGTGTACCAGGCACCTGATTTCTTGACGATATCTTGCTCGACACCAAAGTCGATAAGACTTCCCTCGCGAGAAATTCCTGTTCCATACAAGATGTCAAACTCTGCTTGTTTGAATGGCGGAGCCATCTTGTTTTTGACCACCTTGACGCGAGTGCGGTTACCCACAGCATCGGTACCATCTTTGAGTGTCTCAATGCGGCGAATATCCATACGCACTGACGCATAGAACTTGAGGGCTTTACCACCTGCGGTTGTTTCAGGGCTTCCAAAGAAGACACCGATTTTTTCACGAAGCTGGTTGATAAAAATCATGGTGGTGTTTGTTGAATTCAGACCACCGGTGAGCTTACGCAATGCTTGAGACATCAGGCGGGCTTGAAGACCAACGTGGGTATCACCCATTTCCCCTTCAATTTCGGCACGAGGAACCAATGCAGCCACCGAGTCGATCACAATCAAATCAATTGATCCAGAGCGAACCAGCATGTCAGCAATTTCGAGAGCTTGTTCACCGGTATCTGGCTGTGAAACCAAGAGTGCGTCAATATCTACACCAAGCTTTTTGGCGTACTCAGGATCTAGGGCGTGCTCTGCGTCAATGAACGCGGCAATTCCGCCTTGCTTTTGCACGTTAGCAATAGCGTGGAGGGTCAGTGTGGTCTTACCTGAAGACTCAGGTCCATAGATTTCGACAATACGGCCACGAGGAATACCGCCAATACCCAGGGCAACATCCAATGCGATGGAACCTGTAGGAATCACCTCAACGGGAGCGCGTTCATCGCTTCCCAGGCGCATGACGGAACCCTTACCGAATTGTCGGTCAATCTGGGCTAGTGCTGTTTCTAGTGCTTTTTCGCGGTCAGCGGCTGATGCCATGGCCGTCTCCTTTACTTATATTGAGGGTGATGTGCCTATCGGCTGCCGTGCTACGACTTCGCTACCGGCCGGCCAGTTACGGCGGGACGGGCGCTGCGACGCGCTTACGACAAGGCAAATGCCCCTGTCTGGACGTGTTTGACCATACGCACACCCACGGACACTGAGTGCCTGTGAAACGTGTGAGTGGATAACTCGTGCGAACAAGTGCATGTGTAGGAGACTAGCCGTTTTCGAATACATATTCGAACAAGTGTCGGCGTGTTGAGAATTATCTCAAGTGTTATTTTTTAGGTTCGGGCAGTCCTGCACCGTGACGCCTGGCCTCAGGAACGTCTGTTGCCTCGCACAATGCAAACCATACAGTTCTGGCAGGAACGCCCTGCGAGAGGGCATCTGCGCAGGTTCGGTCAGACAACTCAGAGATCACAAGGTCACGAAGTAAGACGTTCCCATACGCCTCCCCAAACTCTGAGGCGACGGCGTGATGAAATTCGCTCAGGCGCACGCTAAATTAGCGCGACGTAGCGAAATCGTTGACGAATTCGTCTGGCACGGTGTCGGGGATAGCCCGGATAGGGTCGATTCCTTCAACGACAGCCAAACGGTCCCCGACCTCACGCATAATTTGTGACAGTGGGGTGTCTAACGCATCGGCAACAGCAGCAAGAATTTCAGAACTTGCTTCCTTCTGACCACGTTCTACTTCACTGAGGTAGCCCAGTGCAACACTTGCTCTACTGGCAACCTGTCGCAGAGTACGACCCTTCTGCAAACGATAGTCGCGCAGTACATCGCCTATTTCTTGACGGACAAGAATCATGATGCCTCCCTACGCATATCTTCTTCTCATAATGTTAGCCCCAGAAAACTGAGAACTGGATGTGAGTCTATGTGTATCAACTTACGAGAAGGCTCTTTTATTCCCAAATTCATCGAGAAAGTGTGTCAAAAAGTAATTGACACGCCTCACGAACGGTAGCTTCTCTGATCTGAGCACGATTTCCGCTGAGGTGAAGGGCTTGAGTCGTCACCTCTCCTTCGTGAAAGCACGCAATATAGACCGTGCCCACAGGATGGCCATCTTGGGAGTCTGGCCCGGCGACTCCGGTGGTGGACAGGCCAATATCTGCGCCTAAGACATCCGCAACACCGCGTGCCATCTGTGCGGCAACGTCTGGATCAACAGCCCCCTGAGCACTGAGCAGGTCATCATCAACGCCTAACACTGAGTGCTTGAGCTGAGTTGCATACGCCGTCACCGATCCGCGGATGACCTTCGACGCACCTGGGGTACTCGTTAATTCCGCACACAATTCGCCCCCCGTCAACGATTCCGCAACAGCAACGGTGAGACCGCGTTGTGTAAGGAGCTCAATCAGTTCAGAGGTGTGCATGTCCGTGATGTTCTACCTGGGTGCTGACCGTATTTGGCGGCGGGCATCGCGGACATAATCAATGCCCGTCCACACGGTGATTGCCGTGGCAAGCGTCATGGTGATGGTGTCAGCCCAGATTGCCACGTCTCCGAAATAGAGCGTGAGAGGCAACAGTGCAAGGGAAATAGCAACAAACTGTGTAATGGTTTTGAGTTTTCCGCCCCGTGATGCCGGAATCACATGATCAGAAAGAACCGCAAAGCGATAAAGGGTTATTCCTAATTCTCTAACCAGAATAAGAATGGTCACCCACCAGGGAAGCTCCCCGAGGATTGACAAGGTGACCAGGGCACTGCCGGTGAGGACCTTATCGGCTATGGGGTCGAGTAGCTTCCCGAAATCACTGACAACGTTGTATTTACGGGCAAGATATCCATCGACACCGTCGGTAGCCATGCCGACAATAAACAATCCCGCGCCCCACCATCTCAAAGGTGAGGAGAGATCATCACCGGCGGCAAGTAAAAGCCAAATAAAAACCGGAGCGAAAAAGATACGAACAATCGTGATGATGTTCGGAACGTGTTTCATCATGTCAGCTTATTCGCGCCCAGTGAGTTTCCAGGCATCTTCATCGCCTTCATCTGTTTCTCCCTGTGGGGTGCCCTCAAACATCTCTTCCACAGGGTCAGCAGGGCTGGCTTGAGGGACCACATCTCCCCGCAGTGTTGCCAACACAAGGGGAAGTTGTTCTTGGCTCACCAACACATCACGAGCTTTAGAGCCTTCTGAGGGCCCCACGATTTCTCTGCTCTCCATCAAATCCATCAGACGGCCAGCTTTGGCAAAACCAACCCTGAGCTTTCGTTGCAGCATCGAGGTTGACCCAAACTGCGTGGAAACCACCAGTTCAACAGCTTGAAGCAAAAGATCTAAGTCATCACCGATATCAGCATCAATATCTTTCTTCGCAGCAGCCTGGGCGACATCCTGACGATATTCAGGTTGAGCCTGTTTGGTGACGTGAGTGACAACTTTGTGGATTTCTTCTTCACTCACCCATGCACCTTGAACACGAATAGGTTTATTTGCTCCCATGGGCAAGAACAACGCATCTCCTTGTCCGATGAGTTTGTCTGCCCCGGGTTGGTCCAAAATAACGCGAGAATCCGTGACGCTGGTAACGGCAAAGGCTAACCGTGAAGGCACATTAGCTTTAATCAAGCCGGTAACCACGTCAACTGACGGGCGCTGAGTGGCCAGAACGAGGTGAATTCCTGATGCCCTGGCAAGTTGAGTAATGCGCACCACAGAATCTTCGACATCTCGCGGTGCGACCATCATCAAATCTGCCAACTCGTCAACGACAACAAGGAGATAGGGGTATGGGCGTAACTCACGTTTGCTATCTGGTGGCAACGTAATCTCATTGTTAACAACCGCACGGTTGAAGTCATCGATATGACGGAACCCAAAACTCGCTAAGTCGTCGTATCTCATGTCCATTTCTTTAACAACCCATTGCAGCGCCTCTGCGGCTTTTTTGGGATTGGTAATGATGGGAGTGATTAGGTGTGGCACACCGGCGTAAGGAGCAAGCTCTACTCGCTTAGGGTCAACCAGAACCATGCGCACTTCCGCCGGAGTTGCGCGCATCAAAATGCTGGTGATCATGGAGTTTACAAAGCTTGATTTACCCGAACCGGTAGAGCCAGCAACCAGCAAGTGGGGCATTTTTGCCAGGTTGGCTACAACAAAACCACCTTCAACATCTTTTCCGACACCAATGGTCATAGGGTGCTCACTCGAGGTTGATGCATTCGATCGCATCACGTCACCCAGAGTGACAATCTCGCGATCTGTATTCGGTATTTCTATTCCGATGGCGCTCTTGCCGGGGATGGGAGAGAGAATACGCACTTCATTGGACGCCACCGCATAGGCCAAGTTTTTTGAGAGCGCCGTCACCCGCTCAACCTTGACACCTGGGCCGAGCTCAATTTCATAGCGCGTGACAGTGGGACCACGGCTAAAGCCGGTTACCTGAGCATCTACAGCAAACTGTTTGAGGACCTCCGTGATCGCACGAACTGCCTCATCATTAGCTGCAGATCGAGTTTTGGAGGGACCACCGGCTACAAGCGCATTGGCAGGAGGAAGTTTGTATGGACCCCTGGGAAGTGGAACAACCGCCACTGTCTCAACGACATCTTCCGTCACGCCGGCAGCAGTTGCGGATACTACGGTAACGGGAGCGGTGGAGACATTATCTTGAGCAGCTGCTGCGTCTGGGTCCGTAACGACTTCTCCGGTTCGAAAAGCCTGCACAGCCTTTTCGGCGCCTTCAAGATCCTCCAAAATACTGGT
>JBIIGO010000052.1:0-7862 GCA_044236405.1 Aurantimicrobium sp. | reverse complement strand
GACATTAGCTGCCGTGAAACGAGGGTAATCATCAACGATGTTCGCGCCGTACGACGCCAATGTTTCAGCCTGCTGAATAGTGTCAAGGGATTTGCCTTCATAGAACTGAATATCAGCAACCATAAAAGGCTCTAACCGAGCACCAAACTTTGAGGATGTTCTGCGAACACCCTTTGCTACAGCACGAATTTTGCCGTGTTTTTTTGTCAACACAGTAACAATTCGATCTGCTTCGCCGAGTTTGTGTGTGCGGAGGACAACACCTTCATCACGATAGGTCGGCATTAGAGATCCCGTGCCGTATCGATAGGACCAGTGGCGTCTGTAGGTCTAATGAGTTTGGGCTGCCGGATGGATTTCAAGGCTCGTTGCTCTGGAAGTGACCACCCAAACCGAACAGCAAGCAAACGAACGACTGTGGTGACGGCAACACAAACAGGGGCGCTGATCTCAAGTCCCACGCTCGCGTTATTCAAAATCAGCATTGTGGCAGAGCCCATGACAGCTGCAATGGCGTAAAGGGAGCCCACATGCATCACCGAAATAGGCATATTCAATAACACGTCTCGAATAAAACCACCGCCGACCGCAGTGATCACACCGACAAACAACGCGGGCACAAAAGGTAACCCTGAAACTAGGGCAGCACTGGTTCCGATAGCCCCATAGAGACCTAACGCCAACGCATCCAAAGATGTAATCAACCAGTCCAGTCTCCTGATCACCCGCGCAAGAAGCATTCCCACCAGCGATGCGATTACAGCAGCAATGATGTACCAATTCTCGGTCAGTGCTACCGGCAACCTATTGAGCAAAATATCTCGCAGGAATCCCCCACCTAAACCAGTGGCGATACCAATGACAGCAACTCCAAACAGATCCAGTTTGCGATCGCGAAAACCTGAGGCGTACATCGCGCCTTGAACAGCACCGACGGAAATAGCTATCGCATTTACCCATTCAGGCACTTCGATAGGGGCACCGATCAACATATGTCTAGGGTACGCCGGGCAGGACACTTATGGCCGCTGGCAATGCCGTTAACTCAGCTCAATGAGCTCGGCGTATTCTTTGTTCCAATGGTCTTCAATGCCGTCGGGCAGAATCAATACTCGTTCTGGATTTAGTGCTTCAACAGCGCCAGGATCGTGAGAAACCAACACAACACTTCCGGTATAACTTGCCAGTGCCCCCAAGATTTCCTCACGGGAGTGTGGATCGAGGTTGTTGGTGGGCTCATCCAGCAGCAAGACATTCGCACTCGAGACAACGAGCATCGCTAGAGCCAAACGGGTTTTTTCCCCTCCAGAGAGAACACCCGCGGGTTTGAGAACATCATCGCCAGTAAACAAGAATGACCCAAGAATTTTGCGGCAATCTGTTTCCGTCATATGTGTAGCTGAGCGCACCATGTTTTCAAGAACTGAAGCCTTAACATCTAATGTTTCATGCTCTTGCGCGTAGTAGCCGACCTTGAGACCGTGTCCGGCGACAACCTCCCCAGTATCTGGTTGGTCAACACCTGCCAAAATACGCAACAAAGTTGTTTTTCCTGCACCGTTGAAACCCATCACCACAACTTTGGAACCGCGATCAATAGCTAAATCAACTGCAGTAAAAATTTCAAGGGAACCGTAAGAGCGAGATAGATCATGCGCCATCAGTGGGGTTTTCCCACACGGTGCTGGATCAGGAAAGCGAAGTTTGGCAACTTTGTCACTTTGACGCTCATCTTCTAATCCCGCAAGCAAGGTTTCTGCCCGTCTGGCCATTTGCTTGGCCGCGACTGCACCAGAGGCACGTGCACCCATCTTTGCTGCTTGAGTTTGCAGAACATTGGCTTTTTGTTCTGCGTTTGCTCTCTCACGTTTGCGACGTTGCTCATCTTGCTCACGTTGCTTTTGGTAGTTCTTCCAATTCATGTTGTAGATATCGATGACCTGGCGGTTTGCATCAAGATAGAAAACACGATTGACGGTTTCCCCGACAAGCTCAACATCGTGACTAATCACAATCAGTCCGCCTTGATATCCCTTGAGAAATTCTCGTAACCACACCACTGAATCTGCATCGAGGTGGTTAGTAGGTTCGTCCAAGAGCATGGTATCTGCCCCGGAAAACAAGATGCGTGCCAGCTCGATACGACGCCTTTGTCCACCAGAGAGCGTCTTGAGTGGCTGGTCTAACAGCCGGTCGGGTAATTGCAAATTAGATGCAATAGCCGCGGCCTCAGCTTCAGCCGAGTATCCCCCGAGGGCATCAAATCTGTCGGATAAGGCGCTGTAAGACTTCATTGCCTTATTGGCAATGTCAGGGTTTGAATCCCCCATTTTCATGCTGGCGTCACTCATCCCCTGCACCAAACTTCCTAAACCGCGGGCATTAAGAATGCGCGTTCGAGCTAATTCTTCAGGGTCACCAGAACGTGGGTCTTGCGGCAGATACCCAATTTCACCGCTGAATTCGATAGATCCCCCTGCAGGCTGTAAATCGCCTGCCAGAGTCTTGGTCAACGTGGTTTTGCCGGCACCGTTTCTGCCCACGAGGCCAATCTTGTCTCCGCCAGAAACGCGAAAAGACACATCAGACATGAGAACTCGGGCACCTACGCGAAGCTCAAGGTCTTGGACGTTGAGCACAGGCTTTTCCCTCTTCTTTAGTGGTATTGATCTAACAGGAATCCCACTAGATACCCCTAGTATATTTCTATGTCTAACCTCACTCTTGCCGCTTCACGCCCCGTTCTTGCCGATCGTCTTGGCGCCAGAACCATCGCTACAGACATCGCCTTGATTGCTGCAGGTGCTGCCCTCACTGCTGGTGCTGCACAAATTGTCATTCCGATGTGGCCAGTACCCATCACTGGACAGACATTTGCCGTTCTTTTTGTGGGAACTGCCTTAGGAGCTCTCCGTGGCTCATTGGCCATGGCCCTCTACCTTGCCCTGGGAATTGCAGGTTTGCCTGTTTTTGCTGAAGGTGCATCAGGTATTGCAAAACTGATGGGCCCCACTGGTGGCTACCTCATTGGATTCATCCTTGCTGCCGCACTAACAGGATGGCTTGCCCAACGCGAGTGGGACCGTAAATTCCTCGGCACTATGGGAGCATTCCTTGCTGGCACCGCTGTTATTTATGCCGTCGGTCTCCCCTGGCTAGCTGTAGCACTTGGCCAGCTGGGCTTGGCCAACGACCTCTCAGCAACACTTCAAGCAGGTCTCTATCCCTTTATTCCAGGAGATATCCTCAAAGCGCTTGCTGCGGGTGGCCTGTTGCCTCTTGTCTGGAAATTTGCCTCACGCTCCAGCAAGTAATCACGTCGTATTTAGCGAAAGCCCCCTGAGATGAATCAGGGGGCTTTCTCCTGAATCAGGTGATATGTCGCAGGGGTGCGACGAACAAATCAACCTGCAGGTGTGTGCGCGATGCGCAGGTGATTATTACAGCAGAGAATCCAGTGCCTGCACAAGGTCCTCAATCAGGTCCTGGCTGTCTTCAATCCCAACACTCAGCCTGACAAGGTTGTCAGGAACCTCTAATGCTGTTCCTTCCACAGAGTGATGGGTCATGAGCCCTGGGTGTTCAATAAGTGATTCCACACCACCGAGAGAGGGGGCCAACGTAAAGACGCGCGTGCGTGTGGTGAGGGTTCTGGCCGCCTCAATGCCGCCACGAATCTTAAGCGACATCATGCCCCCAAATGCTGACATTTGTGCTGATGCAATCGTGTGGCCAGGATGTGAAGCAAGTCCGGGATACAACACAGCTTCAATGGCTGTGTGGCCTTCGATGGCGTGAGCTACCGCCAGCGCATTCTCGCTATGGCGGGCCATGCGAATGCCTAGAGTCTTTATTCCCCTGAGTGTCAAATATGCATCAAAAGGTGATGAAATAGCGCCCATCCAGTTTTGAATATTTGCGACCTTCTCGGCGAGCTCTGCATTGTTGAGAACAATTGCTCCCCCCACAACGTCGCTGTGGCCTCCAAGATATTTGGTGGTGGAGTGAATGATGGCATCCGCGCCTAACGCAATGGGTTGCTGCAATGCTGGAGTGGCAAACGTGTTATCGACAAGAGCCCATGCGCCATTGTGATGCGCGATATCGCAGATTGCTGCGATATCTGCCACAGACATCACAGGGTTTGTGGGTGTCTCAATCCGGACAACTTTTGGTTTCATGCGAGAAATCGTCTCTGCCACAACATTGAGATCAGACATGTCAATGCACGTGTGGGTCACACCCCAGGGGCCATACACTTTATCGATAGCTCGATAGGACCCCCCATAGGCGTCATTGCCCAACACAATATGATCGCCGGGAGATAACACTGCACGGAAGAACGCATCTTCAGCAGCCATGCCGCTGGCGAAGGAATACGCCGCAACGCCACCTTCTAAGGAGGCAAGATTGATTTGTAAAGCCGTGCGGGTGGGATTATCACAGCGGGAATATTCAAAACCTGCCAAAGGAGTTCCGGCAACTTCCTGCATAAACGTCGACGACAGGTGAATGGGAGGAACAACAGCACCGGTTGTCGGGTCTGGTTCTTGACCAGCATGTATCGCGCGTGTGTTAAATCCCTTTGGCATAGACACAGATTAAGCCGTAAACATGTGCGGAGTGAAATTTCCCGCCAGAAGTATTACGCGATCAAATAGAAAAGCCGAGTGCGCGCATCATGTCGCGACCATCGTCGGTAATTTTTTCTGGTCCCCATGGCGGCATCCATACCCAGTTGATGCGGAATGCATCGACAACAGCGTCAAGAGCTTGGGCCGTTTGTTCTTCAATGACATCTGTCAGAGGGCATCCAGCGCTGGTGAGAGTCATGTGAATGATCAGGGCATCATTTTCGTCATCCCACTTCAAGTCGTAGATAAGCCCTAGGTCGACAATATTGATACCTAGTTCGGGGTCCATGACCTCTTTAAGCGCCTCTATGCAGGCGTTATATTTCTCGTCAGAAAGATCGCTGGACATTAGGCCAACTCGAGATAGGAGTCGTAACCTTCATTTTCCAAACGATCTGCAAGCTCAGGTCCACCTTGTTCGGCGACTTTACCGTTGACGAAAACGTGGACGAAGTCAGGCTTGATATACCGAAGAATACGGGTGTAGTGAGTGATGAGAAGAACGCCCATCCCTGTTTGCTCTTTAGCCCGGTTCACACCTTCAGAAACAACTTTGAGGGCATCGACATCGAGCCCAGAGTCGGTCTCATCTAAGACAGCAATCTTGGGCTTGAGGAGTTCAAGCTGCAAGATTTCGTGGCGCTTTTTTTCTCCACCGGAGAAACCTTCGTTGACATTACGCTCAGAAAAAGCTGGATCCATGCGTAGGTTACTCATGGCTTCGCGAACGTCCTTGACCCATGCCCGAAGTGCGGGAGCTTCGCCGTCAATAGAAGTTTTTGCTGTACGCAAGAAGTTCGTGACGGTAACTCCAGGGATTTCAACCGGATACTGCATAGCTAAAAATAGCCCTGCCTTGGCGCGCTCATCGACACTCATTTCGAGAACGTCTTCACCATCGAGAGTGATGGAACCCTCGTCAACGGTGTACTTGGGGTGACCAGCGATGGTATAGGCCAGGGTAGATTTTCCTGAACCATTGGGACCCATGATGGCGTGGGTCTCACCTGAGTTGATAGTGAGGTCCACCCCACGCAAAATCTGCTTGGTGCCCTGATCTGTGTCCACGCTGACGTGCAGGTTAGTGATCTTTAAGGTCGACATAACTAAATCTCTTTCGTGAGTGTGGGATCGATATAGACGTCACCGTCGGTGACCTCAACAACAAATACAGGAACGGGTTCATAGGCAGGAAGCGTGAGGGGCTTTCCCGTGGTCAGCTGGAACTTGGAGCCGTGCGCCCAACATTCCAATGTGTCATCTTCGACAAAGCCCTCTGCAAGGGAAATGTCTCCGTGAGTGCAGGTGTCTCCAATAGCGTGAATAACACCCTCAGAATCAAGCACAAGAGCAACGGGGGTACCTCCCGCAACAACACGATGTGCCTTGTTCTCTGTGAGATCTGCAACAGCACAAACTTTCTCAGCAGCCATTTACTTCACACCCGCCTCAAGTTGATCCCGCAAATACTCTGTAATTCGTTCTTCGAGTTCAGGAACCTCAAGTTGCTGAACAATTTCGTTCAGGAATCCCTGGACAACGAGTCTGCGGGCTTCCACTTCACTGATTCCACGTGCTTGTAAATAAAAGAGCTGCTCATCATCGAAACGACCCGTTGCACTGGCATGGCCTGCCCCGACGATATCTCCAGTCTCAATTTCAAGATTAGGAATCGAATCAGCGCGTGTGCCGTCAGTGAGCACAAGGTTACGGTTCTGTTCGTAGGAATCAGTTCCTACTCCCTTGCTTCCAATGAGGACGTCGCCAATCCAGACGGTGCGAGCACCTTCCCCCTGGAGTGCACCCTTATATGTCACGCGACTCTTGGAATGAGGTGCATCGTGGTGGACATACACCTGGTGTTCGATGTGCTGACCACTCGTGGCAAAATACACACCATTCATCGTTACTTGCGACCCAGCTCCACTGAGATGAGTTGAGGGGTTGATACGAATAACATCTCCGCCAATTGAAACCAACGAATGCTTGAGCACTCCGTCTTTATCTACCTGGGCAAAGTGGCTAGCTAAGTGAAGTGCACTCTCGTTCCACTCTTGAACGCTGATGACGTTGAGGTTCGCCTGAGGCTTGACAATGATTTCGACATTTTCAATGAGCTTGGCATCACCAACGTTCTGGAACACCACCGTTGCCTGGGAGAACTCCGCAGCTTCAATAATGATGTGTGCTGCGCGGGCAGTGTTTCCCAAGCTATCGCGAGTGAGTGTCACAATCTTGGGATCTTCCCCGGTGATGGCAATAAGCATCACCTGAGTTGTTGCGCTCCACGCTGCAGCAGAGGATCGATCTTCAGGAATTCCTGCGCTTCCTACCCGTGAGTCACTAGGGTCAATCCAAGAAATGGTGACTCCCGGGCCGTCAGTGGCTGTGTAGGGAAAGGCAGACCCATCTAAATCTGATTCGATAAGCGAGCCGATCTTGGCCATGGGTGAAAACTTCCACTCCAATTCACGACCAGTGATCTGGGCAAAATCATCCCGAAGAGGTGATTTTGGGCGCGCAGAACGGATTTGTACTGGAACAGACATTGTTTAGCCCACTGAACCTTCCATGCCCAGCTCAATCAATTTGTTGAGCTCAAGAGCGTATTCCATGGGAAGTTCCCGAGAAATAGGTTCAATAAATCCGCGGACAATCATGGCCATGGCTTCATCTTCTGCCATTCCGCGGCTCATCAGATAAAACAGCTGATCTTCACTGACTTTAGACACCGTTGCTTCGTGACCGAGTTGAACATCGTCGACGCGAATATCAATAGCGGGGTAGGTATCAGAACGGCTCATGGTATCGACGAGAAGCGCGTCACAACGAACGGTGTTAGCCGAGTTATGAGCTTTTTCATCAATACGAATCTCTCCACGATAACCGGCACGACCACCACCACGGGCTACGGACTTTGAAACGATGGAGCTGTGGGTGTTCGGAGCCATGTGAACCATCTTGGCTCCGGCATCTTGATGCTGACCAGGACCGGCAAAAGCAACAGAAAGGGTTTCACCCTTAGCTCCTTCACCGACGAGGTAAACGGAAGGGTACTTCATTGTGACTTTGGAACCAATGTTGCCATCAATCCACTCCATGGTGGCACCCTCATGCGCGATAGCACGCTTAGTAACCAAGTTGTAGACGTTGTTCGACCAGTTTTGGATGGTGGTGTAACGCACACGTGCGTCTTTCTTGACCACAATTTCGACAACAGCAGAGTGC
>JBIIGO010000051.1:0-7873 GCA_044236405.1 Aurantimicrobium sp. | reverse complement strand
GAAAAATCGGGGGTCCCTAAAGCCAGAAATTGTTTCATCGCTGTAACCTCGACGAGCGAGTTGCACAAATTCGCCTGAAACTGGATCTACCGCGGCAAAATCTGCAGCTGCGTAAGGAATGAGCCCAAAGAGTTCTTCAAGCACGTATTCAGCACGGATTTGGGCAGATTCTTGCTCAGCTGCCACTGCAGCGATGCGTCCAACGGCATCCATTGCCTCGGCCATGTTTTTAGCCACGTCCTACATATATCAAATATCGTAAGGGTGCGAAAGGTTCAAGAGGCGAAAAAGAGCATTCGTAACCAAAACGCAACACAAATTGAGCCATATGGGTTCAATATCCGCCACATGGCGGAGAGCCACAGATAGCGAATTCACATTATGACCAGGGTGAAAGCCCTACAAGCGACTATTGGATTTAGACTCCACCGAAAAAAATGAGCACCTGTCGATAGCTACTGTGCAGATAAATCCTTCCCCCTCACTAACCGAGTGAGGCATCCACCATGTAGGTGTCGAGATACCGGAGAGTCGGTTGATCGAACTCGGCGTACGCGCCCAAGACGCCACCGCTCTCTAGTCGCGCGACAGCAATCAAAACCCCGGCCTGAATACCGGAGACGGGGGTTCTCTCCCCTCGAGAAAGCCGGCGAGCGGTGATCTCTTGATCTACAGCGACTCCGACGATTCTCTCGCCGTCAATGGTGACATCGAGGGCTGAAATAGGTTCACTGGCTGTGACTTTGAAAACAACCTCGTTGTCAGTCTCACGAACAATGGTCACGTCAAGTCGGGCCTCCGCAGATCCGGTAGCCCCCTCAAAATTGCTCTCAACGGGGAAACGGCGAATCTCACTAAATCCAATTGGAGCATGCACCGGATCGGTGCGGCGGCGAGTGTGTTGTTCATATGCAAAGGCGGAAGAAAGGAGAGTGCTGTCCGAGTAGGCGCGCCCGGCAAAGGTCACCCCGACCGGCATTTCAGCATCGGGAACAGTCCCCATCGACACCTGAACTGTGGGGATACCCAGCGGTCGTAGGCACCAGCCACCTTGAGAGAATCCCACACCAGAACGCCACGCATCCAGGGCACCACGTAATGACACATCAGCATCGGCTGAAGCGAAATCTGCGGCCGCGGGGAAGGCCAAGAGATCGATACCCTCTTGATCCATCCAGCTCTCCAAAAATTCGGTCCGGAATCGTTCGAGCCCAGCCATGACGCTGTCGATTCCGGGAACCTCCAGACTCGGGGTGCTACCGCCTTGTGTATCCGCAGCAATAGCCTCATATGCAAGTCTGGGCATAGGGTTGACTGACGCAGGCGCCCCATAAAACTCTTCAGGATAAATCGTACTTAAGTCGACTTGCTCGAGTTTATGAAGTGTTGGATCATTATTTTCCCGCAGGAATTCGTCCCAACCAGCGCCACAAAGGATAGAGAATTCTTGAGCTTCGAACTCAGCGGACCAGTAGCCACGGTCGACAGCATTACGAGTGCCAGGCCGGAGCTTATCGAATTCATAGAATACCGGTGGGTCAACCTCAACGACTGTGGCGCCGAGTGCTCGGAGGTCCTCCTCAACTTGTTCCCACAGCTTCTTAACTGAAGCCCTCAATACAACAGGCTCGTTAATTGAGGAGTCCTTACCGACAAAAAGCCGAGGAATACCAACTACCTTGCCCTGCAATGCCTTTGGATCACACAAGGAAAGAAAGTCCGCTGGTCGAACATCGGCGATGTGAGGAAGTTTGACAACCTTCTGCGAGCGCCAGAGATCACCTGTTGAGTCGGGATCCTCGCGAACAATGATGTTCAGGATTTGCAACAGATCCTCCACTGTTCGTGCGTAGGGCGCAACGACATCTCGAAGAGCTAGTAGCGGCCAATTGCCACGAACTGAGATCAGCCCCCTTGACGGGGTGTAGGTTGCTAAACCACAGTTAGAAGCTGGTGAACGACCCGACGAGAGTGTTTCCTCTGCCAAACCGAAGGAACCAAAGCTCGCGGAGACCGCCACTCCGGATCCATTAGATGACCCCGACACCCAAGCTGCCGGCATGTAATCCGGATTGTATGGGCTTTGTGCCCGGCCAAAATTTCCTTTTTGCATACCGCCTGCTGCCATAGGCGGCATAGTGGTCTTCCCTAGAACGATGGCTCCTGCTGCACGGAGGTACTCAACGGCGGCGGCATCACTGGTCGCAATCACCTTCTCAAACGCCGGCGACCCTCCTGCCACGGGCAACCCCTGAACCTTATAACTATCCTTCGCAACGAACGGAATGCCTTCCAGTGGCCCGAGGCTCTCTCCTTTGCTTCTCCTGATGTCAGACTCACGAGCCTCGTTGAACACGTTAGGGTTGAGCACCGGCACGGCGTTCAGTGTGGCGTGCGAACGGTCGTAGTAAGCGATCCGCTGGAGGTACATTTCAACGAGTTCAACACTGGTAATTAAGCCGGCCTCAAGCGCTTTTGAAAGTTCAGCAATAGTCGAATTCGGCGCTACTGTGCCCACGTATTCCATAATCAAATCCTTATTCCCTGCAATCAGGGGTTTATGCTCTCTCCACGACGACATAGTCGTGCGCGGATGTGAATGAGGCAATGTCGGCGACACATGCCTGCCCCTCTGGTGAGAGCAAAGCTTCACGAAATGCTGCCTCGTTGTCCCAAACGATTTCAGTGATCGCGTCAAAGTCCGCGGCGGGACCTCCGACTGTGACAACCCTGCTCTTGATGATGTGGTCGATGCCAGGGATCTTCTCCACCATCGGAAGATGGTCATTGAGCCATCGATGCTCAAATGATTCTTTCGAATCGCCCTCAAGACGCTTGAGTAGAAAGGTAGTACGGAACATTAGAGGTCCTTATTTTCTCGGGTGAAGTGCGAACATACCAACCGATTTTCACGACTCGTATGGTCTGTGCTTCTAAGTCGCGTCGACTATAGATGGAAGATTAGGCGAGCGACAAAGAGCTCGTCAAGACTTCGCGCTGAATCACAAAAAACCGCCGGCAAGCCCCTTATATGTCCACCAATGGAAAACTTCCGCCGAAAAGTGTGGAGAGTTTGCTTTCTTAAATGGGGCATATCTATGGAGCACACATTGACGCAATATAAGGCCAATACAAGGGAAAAGGGTCCGGCACCGTAAATGACCGACCGGTCGGTGAAGCCTCAGATTTTTGAATGAACCCATCAAATTTGCAGAGTGAAATCGGGCTCATGCTCGGGAAGCTGCCTCACCTAAAATCCGCCGATTGGCGGATATCTGTTATTTCAAAATACGGTCATGTTTGATTCAATGGAGCATTTTCAGAATTTTGCTCCTGCCTTGAAGGAGGAATAATGCGTTTTAAAAAAAGTACAGCTATTGTCGCAGCTGTAGCTGCAACAGCTATGTTGGGCGCTTGTAGCTCAGGTGGCGGTAGTAATGAGCTCAGCGGAGAGCCCATTACAATTGGTTCCCCATTTGCACAAACTGGACCAGCAGGTATTGCTGATCACCAGGACTGCTGGAATGGAACCAAGTTAGCAATCAAAGAAATTAACGCAGCTGGTGGTGTTGATGGACGCCCCATCGAGTTGGTCGTTACAGACATTGATTTGCTCTCTCCAGAAGGAACAACTGCTGCCTTTGAAAAGCTAGTAGCTGACAAGGTAGACGCAATTGTTTCAGCGTTTACTCTTATTCCACCTCCTGCATTAGAAGTGGCGGCAGCTTACGGTGCCCCTTATATTTCTGGTGACACAAGCATCGATGCGATTGAACTCGTACGAGGAGACCAGGAAAAATACAGTAACTACTTCAGCAACCCTGCTGAGTATTTCTACGGAACCGGTTTCATCACCGAAATCACAAGCCTGGCTGAAAACAGCGATTGGACACCCACCAACAACAAGGTGGACATCCTCCGCGGTGACACTGCTTATAACCAAAAGATTGCTGAGGCAACCATTGCTGCCATTGAGGAATCTAATGGCAAGTGGGAACTAGGTCAGGTCATTGACATCACCGCCGGTACCAAGGACTGGGCTCCAGTGATTGCAACACTGCAGGCAGATCCTGCGGGTGTAATTATGGTGGACCACTGGGTAGGTGCAGAACTTGCATCGTTCTCTCAGCAGTTTGCTGCTAATCCAGTCGCAGACTCTCTTGTCTACCTTCAGTACGGACCATCACAGCCTGAGTACCTTCAGATTGCAGGACCCTCTGCAGAAGGTTTCATCTGGGGTTCTGTTATGGCGGTTGGTAACACTACAGACGCTGCAAAAGAATTCCGTTCTGCGTACCAAGCAGAGTATGGCGTCGATGACGTATCTATGGGGCTCGTTTACACCGGATGGTGCTACGACGCTGTGAACATGTTGGCGCAGGCCTGGGCTGTTACAGATCCAACTGATTTCCCTGCAGTCAATGACTACCTTCGTAGCAACGCCTACGACGGTGTTTCCGGTCACATTGACTTCGCTAATGTGTCAGCTCCCGTATATCCAATCGAAGTATCTGATTCTGCAGCTGGTGTGACTTACCAGTTCTTCCAGGTACAAGATGGTCGTCACACGGTTATTGCTCCCGAGGGATTCTCAGAATCTAGCTTCGTCAAAGCACCTTGGATGAAGTAGGGAAATATGCCGTTACTCGCTTGTTCTAACGTTGGACTCTCCCTTGGAGGTCGCGAGATTCTTCGCGATGTATCACTCAGCGTTGAAGAAGCAGAAGTAGTAGGTCTTGCCGGTCCCAATGGGGCCGGCAAGACCACCCTTTTTGAAGTGCTTTCCGGGAGGCGTCGAGGTCATTCAGGAACAGTAACTTTTAAGGGCGAAGATATATCTCAACTTCCCATGCACGAGAGAGTTGCTCGTGGACTCGTTCGGACGTACCAAAGACCCATCGTTCCATCCATGCTTACCGTTGGCGAAACTCTCAAAGCCGCCCGAAAAGCATTTAAGCCACAACCCAGCAGGCTCCACATGGAATGGCTAACAGAGTTTGTTCATCTCAACACCAGCCTGTCAACTCCCACTGGTGCTCTAGAAACGCTCGAAAGACGCAAGCTCATGCTTGCATGCATTCTTGCCAGAAACCCCCAGATAGTTCTCCTCGATGAGCCCGCTTCCGGCCTAACAGGTTCTGAAATTGATGAGATTGACCTCATCGTGCGCAAACTTGTTCAGGAATTTGGGGTTTCCATATTGATCATTGAACACAGGCTTGAATTGCTCGCAATGATTTCATCAAAAATTTTGGTCTTAGATGTCGGCGAGATCATCGCCGAAGAAGTTCCTGAAAAAGTATTTACCTTGCCCGCAGTTAGAGCAGCATATTTCGATGCCGTAGAACAGAGTGAAGAGATGGCTAGCTGATGAGCTTATTGACTCTCCACGACGTCTCTTCTGGATATGGAACGATGCGTGTTCTCCACGGTGTGAATTTTTCTATCAACCCTGGAGAACGCGTGGGTCTTGTTGGACTCAACGGCCACGGAAAAACGACACTCATCAGCACAATAGTTGGAATGACGGGATGGCAAGACGGATCCATTGTTTTCGACGGGAAAGAAATCGGTGGCCGACGTTCTCATGGCGCAGGGAGAAATACTCCAAAGATTGTCAGGCTAGGTATTGCCATTGCCCCTCAGGGTGATGCAATTTTTCCAGGTTTGAGCGTCCAAGAAAATCTCGATTCAGGGGCATACACATCTGGCTCGTGGCGCCAAAGAAAGAAAAGAAAAGAATATATTCTTGATATTTTTCCTCCTTTAGCAAAACTTATGTCTCAATCAGCAGGGACTCTATCTGGTGGAGAACGACGAATGGTGTCTGTCGGAAGAGCCCTCATGGCCGATGCCGAACTGTATCTTGTTGACGAACCTTCGTTAGGACTAGCACCGAAAATCTCAAGCGGGCTTGTGGCTGCGTTGTGCGAAATAGAACTCGGTGACGGAGCGATGCTCATCGCAGAACAGAACCTGCCATTGCTCTCAGGAAGATGCGACCGCATAGTCGGAATGCATGCTGGAGAAATTAAAGATGACGTCGGCGAAGCCCTCGGTGATCTGCCACCTGCCGCGGAGTTCGAATGATTGAACTAATTGTAAGCGCCCTTGTTTTAGCAAGCATGTATGGGCTTGTCGCCATTGGCATCTCACTAACCTGGTCCAGTATTGGTTTACTCAATCTGGCTCAAGGTTTTGTTTTTACTGCTGGCGGGTACGGCGCATTCATTGTGGTTGATTTGCTCGCAAAAATGGGGCTTCGTAACACTCCCGTCGTTGCCATAGCCGCAATACTGGCTGGAATGATGTTCGCCGCTCTCGCTGGATTGTTGGTGGGACTTATTGCTTTTTTGCCTTTGCATGACAGGGCAAACTTTGCCGTTCGTGGTCTTATCGCAACATTGGCAATCAGTTTGCTCGGTCAGCAAATATTCATGCTGATTTTTGGATCACAGAATAAACCTTTGCCCCAGTTATTTGGCACGGAACGGTTAGATGTACTCGATTCAAGCATCGCCTTTGGGCAAATAGGAATCATCGTCGTTGCCTCTATCGTTCTCGTTTCTGTTGCGTTATGGATGAGATTTAGTCGTCGTGGGCTTCAAATGCGTTCGATGATGATGAATCCCATGGGCGCAAACATGGTTGGTGTTTCAGTCCGAACGACAGGAATGACAGCACTCGCCATTAGTGGCGCCCTCTCTGGTTTAGCTTCAGTGATGCTGGCGCAAACGTATTTCGTCAGCCCAATGTCTGGAATGCAACCACTCATCGTTGGCCTCATTGTTTCTTTAGCTGGAGGTCTTGGTTCCATCCCAGGAACAATTTTGGCTGCAGTAATTTTTGGATTTGCAGAAGCAGCAACCTCTCGGTTCCTCGAGCAATCAATGGTTCCATTTGTTCAATTTGGTCTTGTGATCCTTATATTGCTGATTAGGCCTCGAGGTCTTGGCGGAGTTTTGGAGGACGTGCGTGAATAACAATAAATCTCCTCAAATTAATTCTGTTGGACGACGCAGACTCATCCCCCGTTGGCCCAATAAAACATCTGTAGCTTTTCAGCGATTGAGGCTTCCGGGAACCAAACGCCCACTCTTGAAGTTTGAAGGCCGGTTCAACCCCAAGACGCTTCGACGAGAGCTCATTCTTCGTGACAAGAAGCCGCTGTTCTGGATAGCAAGCATGCTGTTGCTTTTAGGCATCCCCTTGCTCATAGGCGAACAAAGAATCTACTCAATTTTTGGAATTATTTGTATCTATGCATCGGTGAACCTCTTTTGGAGTCTCATTATTGGAACAGCTGGCATACAGTCTTTTGCCACACTCGCAACCGTTGGTGTGGGTGCATACAGTGCGTCATTCTTGAGTATCCAGTTAGGTTTTTCCTGGCCCGTAATGCTGTTAGTTGGCACCGTCTTTGGAGCTTTACTCGGTGCCCTGATCAGTATCCCTGCCCGACGTTTAGACGGAATGTACTACGCCCTATTAACGCTTGGAATCTCAGAGTTCTTTAGAGCGTATGTTGTGCAATCAGATGAACTTGGTAGTCAGTTCAACGGTGCCTTGTTTGGTGGCGATGTGTTTATTTCATCAGACGACTCAAACACACCTACCGGTATGGCTATGGGGTACGTCTTAACATTTATTTTGTTGATTTTGGCGCTCATTGTGTACCGATTGATTACAAAGAGCCGTATTGGGCTTCTTCTGATGACAGCGCAGGCTCAGTCTTCAGAAGATGAAGCCTTTGCCTCAGCGATCGGAATTAATTACCAAAAGATGCGCCTTTTGGTATTTATTATTGCGTCAGCAGCGCTTGGTTTTATCGGTGCTTTCTACGCAGCATCCCAGGGTGGGGCTTCACTGAGTT
>JBIIGO010000050.1:0-7951 GCA_044236405.1 Aurantimicrobium sp. | reverse complement strand
CCAAATGTGGTCTGCGCAGTTCATCAAATACAACCGACCCAATGCATGGTTGAATTCCGGCGGCGCTGGCACCATGGGATATTCAGTTCCAGCGGCGATGGGTGCAAAAGTTGCTCAGCCCGAGCGTGTTGTGTGGGCTATTGATGGCGACGGATGTTTCCAGATGACCAATCAAGAACTTGCTACCTGCACGATTAACAACATTCCCATCAAGGTTGCCATTATCAATAACTCATCTCTTGGGATGGTGCGTCAATGGCAATCGCTGTTTTATGACGGCCGTTATTCCAACACCGACTTGAACACTGGTCACGATTCTGTGCGAATTCCAGACTTCCTCAAGATGGCAGATGCGTATGGAGCTTTGGGCATCCGCGTTGAGAAAAAAGAAGAAGTGGATGCTGCAATCAAGCTCGCGCTCGAAACCAATGACCGACCTGTCGTCATTGACTTTGTGGTCAGCGCTGATGCAATGGTGTGGCCGATGGTTCCTCAAGGAGTCAGTAATAGTTACGTCCAATATGCCAAAGATCATGCCCCTGTCTGGGACCAGGACGAGTAGGAGTACGAACCCATGAGCACACATGTTCTAAGCCTTCTCGTTGAAAATAAGCCGGGTCTATTGACCCGTGTAGCTGGGTTGTTTGCCCGTCGTGGATTCAACATTGAATCTCTTGCCGTAGGTCATACCGAAATTGAAGGACTCTCCCGCATCACTGTTGTGGTGGATGTGGAAGAATTCCCTCTTGAGCAGGTCACCAAGCAGCTCAACAAGCTCATCAACGTCATCAAGATTGTCGAACTCGAAGAAGATCAGTCAGTTACTCGTGAACACATGCTCATCAAAGTTCGTGTCGATAACTCAACTAGGTCTCAGGTTTTAGAGGCCGTGAGTTTGTTCCGCGCTCGCGTTGTTGATGTTGCGACGGATGCACTGGTCATTGAAACAACAGGTGACTCAGGCAAAGTAAACGCGTTCTTGAAAGTTCTTGAGCCCTATGGCATCAAAGAAATTGCTCAATCTGGTGTGTTGGCCATAGGCCGCGGGCCAAAATCAATTTCTGAACGAGCATACAAAAACTAATTTTTTCATCTTTTCATTCCTCACAACTACAAGGAGAACCCTCACCGTGACTGAAATCTATTACGACAAAGACGCAGATCTTGAGCTCATCAAGTCCAAGAAAGTTGCGGTTATCGGGTATGGCTCACAGGGCCATGCGCACGCACTCAACCTGCATGAATCAGGTGTGGATGTCGTTGTGGGGCTCAAGTCCGACTCCAAGTCCATTGCGAAAGCTGAAGAAGCTGGTTTGACTGTCATGACCACTGCAGAAGCTGCTGCGTGGGGAGATGTCATTGTTATTTTGGCTCCCGATCAATTTCAGCGTCACCTGTATGCAGATGACATTGCGCCTAATCTCACCGCTGGAAAAACTTTGATTTTCGGACACGGATTCAACATTCGTTTTGGCTACATCACTGCTCCTTCAAACGTGGATGTTGCCTTGGTTGCTCCTAAGGGTCCAGGCCACACCGTTCGCCGTGAATATCTTGCTGGCCGTGGTGTTCCTGTCATCGTTGCTGTGGAGAATGATGCTTCTGGCACCGCATGGGATCTCGCCTGGTCATATTCAAAGGCTCTTGGTGGGTTGCGTGCAGGTGGAATCAAGACCACCTTCACTGAAGAGACCGAAACTGACCTTTTTGGTGAGCAAGCTGTCTTGTGTGGTGGTACGTCACAGCTGGTGATGTACGGTTTTGAAACTCTCGTTGAAGCGGGATATCAGCCAGAAATCGCTTACTTTGAAGTTCTTCACGAACTCAAGTTGATTGTGGACCTGATGTGGGAAGGTGGCATTGCCAAGCAACGCTGGTCTGTGTCCGACACCGCCGAATTTGGAGACTATGTTTCTGGTCCACGTGTCATCGATCCTTCTGTGAAAGAACACATGAAGGAAGTACTCGCAGATATTCAATCTGGCGCATTCGCTAAGCGCTTCATTGATGATCAGGATGCCGGAGCACCAGAATTCCTAGCCCTTCGCGAAAAGGGTGCTGCACACCCTATTGAGAAGACTGGCCGTAAGTTGCGTGAACTCTTTGCGTGGCGCCCACAGGACAAGGATTACACCGAAGGTTCTGCTGCTCGCTAAAGAAAGCTGAGACAGCGAAGCCGAAAACTCTAACCATGGCTTCTTTAGATGATGATGCGCTCAGGTGGGAAGGCGATGAAGATCGCCTGACCACGGGTGCACCCGAGAGCCCCGCACGGCGCACATCCAAGACTAAAGAAGAATCTTCTGATTCTGAGTCCACTGAAAAAACAGGACTTAGTTCTTTGGCGTTAGTGAGTATGGGTGTATTTGCGGGCATCTATTTGCTGTTCACTGTTGCGTGGCTAATTACCGCGCTTCGAAACCCCACTGCGATTGCCGATGTATTGGGAAACACCATGTTTCAACTGGGGATGTGGCTCACGGTTTTAGCGCCCGCACTGTGGTTCATTGCCGTTGTGGTGATCTGGAAAAACATCGGCGTCCTCAAGCAGATGCTGTGGCTCACTGTCGGAGTTGTTGCTCTGATTCCCTGGCCTTATATTTCGTGGGCGGGCTAACAAGATGACTGAGCAGATAACCAAAACCAGGGGCGTTGTCTCGTGGATTGTGGTGGGATTTTTTGCCCTGTTTTTTGCTTTTGATGTGTGGGAAGGCATTGGAAACTTTTTAGGAATCCAAGCCCAAAGTCTCACATTGGGAATTGCAATTAGTGGCTTGGGGTGGATTGCCATCGTTGTGGGTGTGATCGCTCCTATTCTCTTGTTTGTCATTGCTCTTCTTATGAGTAAAAAGATGCCACTTGCTCACACGGCATTTTTATTCCTGCTTGCCTTATCTGTTTCAGCCATCATTTCTGCTGACCTGGTTTTAGGAACCAATGCGTTCTTGATTTACACCGTGAACTAGCCGAAATATGACGCTGGGCTCACCGATAGACTTAAGCCATTCCGCACCGTTGTTAAAGGAAAACTAATACGTGTCCAAGCCCATTGTGCTCATTGCTGAAGAACTCTCACCTGCCACGATTGACGCGTTAGGTCCCGACTTCGATGTACGGGTAGTTGATGGGACGGATCGTCCAGCTTTGCTGGAAGCGGTACATCCAGCACACGCAATTTTGGTGCGCAGTGCCACAACCGTTGATCAAGAAGTTCTTGACGCAGCACCTCAATTGAAAGTGATTGCGCGAGCAGGAGTGGGCCTAGATAACGTCGATATTAAGGCAGCCACTGAAGCAGGCGTAATGGTGGTTAATGCACCAACGTCCAACATTATTTCTGCCGCAGAATTAACCTGCGGTCACATTTTGAGTCTTGCCCGCCATATTCCTGCAGCCCATTCGGCCTTAGCGGAAGGGCAGTGGAAGAGAAGCAAATACACCGGCACTGAGCTCTATGAAAAAACCGTCGGGATCATTGGCTTAGGCCGCATTGGAGCGTTGATTGCCGCCCGCATGCAAGCTTTTGACACCACCGTCATTGCTTATGACCCCTATGTCACCTCTGCCAGAGCCCAACAACTCGGTGTCCAATTGGTGTCCTTGGATGACCTTATTCGTGACAGTGATTTCATTACGATTCATATGCCTAAGACTGCTGAGACCACCGGAATGATTGGCAAGAAACAACTTGAGTCCATGAAGCCCACGGCCTATGTCATCAATGTTGCCCGTGGTGGTCTCATAGACGAAGAGGCACTCTTTGATGCACTCTCCAACAACGTGATTGCCGGTGCAGCATTGGATGTCTTCGTCAACGAGCCACCGGTCAACTCTCCTTTGCTGGGGTTACCTAATCTGATCACGACCCCCCACCTCGGAGCTTCAACCGAAGAGGCCCAAGAAAAAGCGGGAATTTCGGTGGCAAAATCAGTACGACTGGCCTTAGACGGTGAACTTGTTCCAGATGCCGTGAACGTCGCTGGGGGAGTGATTGATCCTTATGTGCGACCTGCTATCCCACTCATTGAAAAGCTCGGTCAGGTGTTCTCTGGTCTCGCGCACACCAGTCCTCTGACATCTGTCGATGTTGAGCTATATGGAGAAATCACCCAATTCGACACTTCAGTGTTAAAGCTCGCTGCCCTTAAGGGCATTTTCACCAACGTGGTCAGCGAAAGCGTTTCCTATGTGAATGCTCCGTTACTTGCTGAACAGCGAGGCATCGACGTGCGTCATATGACCCATGAGGAATCTCCGGAATATCGCACAGTGCTCAAAATCAAAGGTGCCCTCAGTGATGGAACTCAAGTTTCTGTTTCGGGAACACTAGTGGGTACCAAACAGGCTCAAAAAATTGTTGAAATCAACGGATATGAAGTTGATGTGCCCGTTGATGACCATCTCATTGTGATGCAGTATGTCGATCGCCCCGGTATCGTTGCCGTCTACGGTAAAGCCTTCGGCGATGCCAAGATTAACATCGCAGGAATGCAAATTGCACGCCAAGAACTCGGTGGTAAAGCTCTTTCTGTCCTCACCGTGGATTCCCCTGTTCCTGCGTCACTGCTTGAAGAAGTTCGCGCAGCTATCGATGCAGATGTCATGCTTGAAGTAGACATCACAGAGTAGGTGAGAGTTTATGTCTAAAGAAATAAAGCTTGCCGTTATTCCCGGCGATGGAATTGGTCCAGAAGTCATCGCTGAGGCCGTCAAAGTGCTTGATGTTGTCGCGTCCAAGAACAATCTGAGCATTCAGAAACAGTATTTTTCGTTGGGCGCTGAGAGATATCTTGCCACCGGTGATGTTCTTTCAGACCAGGATCTGACTGAGATTTCAACCAACGATGCCATTTTGTTGGGAGCTGTGGGAGGAAAACCTGGAGATCCTCGTATTCCCGCAGGAATCATAGAACGTGGACTGCTGCTGAAATTACGTTTTAGCCTGGATCACTATGTGAACTTACGTCCCACACAGATTTTTCCTGGTGTCACAAGCCCGCTTGCTACCCCTGGCACAGTCGATTTCGTTGTCGTGCGAGAAGGCACCGAAGGTCCCTATGTGGGAAACGGCGGTGCACTCAGGCAAGGAACCCCTGAGGAAATAGCGAACGAAGTATCGGTCAACACAGCATTTGGAGTGGAGCGGGTAGTTCGCTATGCCTTCGAATTAGCTTCTCAGCGCGAACGCAAACACCTCACCTTGGTCCATAAGACCAACGTGTTGGTTTATGCAGGTGCGCTGTGGAGCAGAATTGTTGAACAAGTGTCAGCAGAGTATCCGCAAGTGTCCGTTGATTACTTGCACATAGATGCTGCAACAATCTTTTTTGTCACGGACCCTCAGCGTTTTGATGTCATTGTGACCGACAATCTTTTTGGTGACATCCTGACTGATCTTGCTGCCGCCATCAGCGGGGGTATTGGTCTTGCAGCAAGTGGGAACATAAATCCCGCCAATGCGTTCCCCAGCATGTTTGAGCCCGTTCATGGCTCTGCCCCTGATATCGCAGGGCAGAACAATGCAGACCCTACAGCCGCTATTTTGTCGGTGAGTATGTTGCTTAATCACTTTGGGTACACCGACGCAGCCCAGGAAATTTCAGCTGCTGTAGCTGCTGATCTGTCCCAGCGAGGATCTGCCCAGCGCAGCACATCAGATATTGGTGACGCTATCGTCGCCGCACTCACCGCGTAGTCTAAGGAGCAACATGAACGCTGATACGTCATCTTTCCCGCTGACTTTTGCCCTCACCCCGTCACGAGAAGCTCGCGAAGAGGCAGCGCGTGAAGAAATCTTGGCAGACCCAGGCTTTGGGAAGCATTTCACTGACCACATGGTCTCCATTGACTGGTCCGTCGACAGTGGTTGGCACAATGCTCAGGTTCAGCCCTATGGTCCTCTTTCTCTCGACCCAGCATCGTCTGTGCTGCACTACGGTCAAGAAATTTTTGAAGGCCTGAAGGCGTACCGTCACAGTGATGGATCTATCTGGACATTCAGGCCAGAAGCTAATGCTCATCGATTGCAGCGCTCAGCGAAGCGTCTGGCCCTTCCACTGCTATCCGTAACGGACTTTATTGAGTCCCTTCGTCAGCTCATTTCCGTTGACGGTAAATGGGTTCCTTCAGCCGCTGAGACAAGTCTGTATTTGCGTCCTTTCATGATTGCTAATGAGAGCTTTCTCGGTGTTCGTGCCGCTCACAAAGCTAGCTATTTCCTTATCGCAAGTCCTGCGGGGGCATATTTTGCCCAGGGTGTTTCTCCCGTCAAAATTTGGCTAACAAGCGAATATTCCAGAGCAGGTCGGGGAGGAACAGGAGCTGCGAAGTGTGGTGGAAACTATGCCTCTTCTCTACTCGCCCAAGTTGAAGCATATGAACACGGATGTGCTCAGGTGTTGTTTTTAGATTCAGAAACTCAATCAAATGTTGAGGAACTCGGTGGAATGAACGTTTTCTTTGTTCACCGTGATGGCTCGATTGTCACACCAAAACTCACCGGAACAATTCTTGAAGGGATAACCCGCGAATCCATCATTACCTTGGCCAAAGACCGGGGAATCACCGTGCATGAACGTGCGGTTCCCATTTCTGAATGGATGAGCGGAGTTGAATCAGGTGAAATTACTGAAGTTTTTGCCTGTGGAACTGCTGCTGTTGTCACACCGATTGGTCAACTCCTCGGTGCAGATGGCCTGAGTGCGGGTGACATCACAGCACCCGCAGGGGAACTCACCATGAGCCTGCGCCAAGAACTCACAGACATTCAATACGGTCGTATTCCTGACCGTCACGGTTGGATGGTCAGGCTCGACGCATGAGCGAAAAATACTCATACTCCTTAGCCACAGGAGCAGATGTTCGTGTGCGCTTTTGTCCATCTCCGACAGGTACGCCACACGTGGGACTTGTTCGCACCGCGCTTTTCAACTGGGCATATGCGCGCCACACTGGTGGAACTTTCATCTTCCGAATTGAAGATACAGATGCGGCCAGAGATTCAGAAGAAAGTTACCAGCAAATCATTGAAGCACTTCGGTGGCTCAAGCTTGACTGGGACGAAGGAATCGAGGTGGGAGGTCCACACGAACCCTACCGTCAATCTCAACGCTCGGGCATTTACCGCTCAGTTATTGACACTCTTGTGGAATCTGGTCATCTCTATCCCAGTTTTTCTACTCCTGAAGAAATTGAAGCGCGCAACATTGCTGCCGGGAAAGATCCCAAGTTGGGCTATGACAATGCGGACCGTGATCTCACTGCGGCACAACGCGACGCATTTATTGCCGAAGGTCGCGTCCCCGCGCTTCGTCTTCGGGTGCCTGACGAAGACATCACTTTTGATGATCTCGTTCGCGGAGAAATAACCTTTCCTGCTGGTTCCTTTCCAGACTTTGTTGTTGTCAGACCTAACGGGGATCCGTTGTATACCCTGGTAAATCCGGTGGATGACGCATTGATGCAGGTTACTCATGTGTTGCGGGGTGAAGATCTGCTTTCGTCAACACCTCGTCAGATTGCGCTGTATCACGCTCTCATTGACACAGGATTTACATCTCATATTCCTCGGTTTGGACATCTTCCCTATGTCATGGGTGAAGGTAACAAGAAACTGTCCAAGCGTGATCCACAAGCCAATCTTTTTCACCACCGCGAACGCGGATTTATTCCTGAAGGGCTCACTAATTATTTAGCCCTGTTGGGATGGTCACTTACTCACGATCGTGACGTCTTTTCGATGCAGGAAATGTGTGACGCATTTGATGTGGTCAACGTCAATCCCAATCCAGCACGTTTCGATCAGAAAAAAGCTGATGCCATCAATGGCGATCACATTCGTTTACTCAGTGAAGAAGACCTCACCCATCGTCTTCTCCCATACTTACAAGATGCTCACATACTGCCTGAGCAGCCTAGTGACCACCAGATGGCAATTCTTGCCGCGGTGACT
>JBIIGO010000049.1:0-8017 GCA_044236405.1 Aurantimicrobium sp. | reverse complement strand
GAGCATGTTGACCGTGAAGTGCGTGCATTGATTGACAATGCTCACACTGAAGCGTGGAAAGTTCTCAATAGCAACCGCAAGATCTTGGACCACTTGGCATCACAGCTTTTGGAAAAGGAAACTCTGGATCACACCGAGCTTGCTGAGATTTTCAAGAACGTGAAGAAGTTGCCCAAGCGTAAGCAGTGGCTCTCCAGCGAAGAGCGCCCCGTTTCTAAGCTTCCTCCTGTGAAGGTTCCTGCGAAGAAGAAAACAGTCGCAGCGAAGCCTGCGGCCAAAGCTAAAGCCGCTCCCAAAACTTCTGCGGCTAAGCCTGCTGTGAAACCAGCAGCAAAGAGAAAGCCTCCTGCAGCTAAGGCATAACCATGGCAGTCGACCGCTCACGTGTTGAAGCCGCTGTTGTCGAACTTCTCCATGCCATTGGGGAAGATCCGACCAGTGGCCGATTCGAGCACACTCCGAGCAGGTTTGCTGAAGCGTATGAGGAATTCTTTGCGGGCGTCGGCCAAGACCCCTCGAGCCACTTAGGTGAAGCAGTCGATATCGGTCAAGACTCTGATGTTGTGGTGGTTACTGACATCACCGTGCGTTCGATGTGTGAACATCACCTTCTCCCTTTTCTCGGAGTAGCTCATGTGGCGTATCTCCCAGGAACAAAAGTTGTTGGGTTAGGCAAGCTTCCTCGTGTGGTGAACACACTTGCGTCACGCCCTCAAATGCAAGAGCGTCTGACTGAAGAGATTGCTGACGCTCTTGTTGACGGCCTTGATCCTCGGGGTGTGGTTGTCATTATCGAAGCCCGCCACCAATGTGTCGCAGCTCGTGGAGTCGAACAAACACACAGCCGAACCATCACGATGGCATCTCGAGGTGAGCTCTCTACGGCTGCTGCCCGGGAAGAAATTGTTGCCCTCATCAATCGCACACAGGACGATCACTGATGGCTGAGAAGAAAACCCTGATCATGGGAATCCTCAACGTCACAGAGGATTCATTCAGTGACGGGGGCAAGTATTTAGATACTACTTCGGCTATAAAGCACGGGATGGAACTGCTAGAACAAGGCGCCGACATTATCGACATTGGCGGGGAATCAACCAGGCCTGGAGCACTGCGTGTTTCTGTTGAAGAAGAACAGCTTCGCGTGATCCCAGTGATTGGCACGTTGATTCGAGCAGGTGCAACCGTGAGCATCGACACCATGAATGCGGCAACTGCGCTGTTAGCAGTTGAACATGGTGCCACCTATATCAACGACGTTTCTGGTGGTCTGGCTGATTTCTTTATGCCTAAAGTGGTCGCCGAGTCGGGGGCAACATTTATTGCCAGCCACTGGCGAGGACACTCGGTAGATATGGATAACAAGGCGATGTATAAAGATGCGCCCACTGATATCACCCGGGAACTCAGTGAACGAGTAGAGGCTCTACTTGCCGAGGGAATCTCTCCCGACAAACTAATTTTGGATCCAGGTTTGGGTTTTGCGAAAAACTCAGAACACAACTGGCAAATGCTTGGCCGCCTCCCAGAGCTTCAAGAGCTCGGATTTCCCTTGCTGGTGGGTGCCTCTCGTAAACGATTCCTGGCAGCACTTCTTCCGGAAGATGCAACGTTGGAAGACCGTGACTCTGCCAGTGTTGCCGTGAGTGTGTTGGCTGCCCAGGCAGGAGTGTGGGGTGTGCGCGTGCACGATGTTGCGCGGACCTTTGGCGCTCTTCGAGTTGTTGAATCCTGGAACAAGGGTGCGCATGGTGAATGACTTCATCACTCTCACGGGACTTCGTGTTTTTGCTCATCACGGGGTTTTCGCGCACGAAAAACTTGATGGTCAAGAATTCCTGATTGATGTGGTGGCCTGGCTTGATCTCTCAGCAGCTGGGCGCAGCGATGACCTCACTCGAACTGTTCACTATGGTGAGCTTGCAGAAGCCGTCGTGGCCGAAGCTTCAGTTCATCCCGCAGACTTGATCGAGACGGTTGCTGAGAGAGTTGCTGCCGTTGTTTTATCTTTTGCAGCTGTGTCGAAAACTCAAGTCACTATTCATAAACCTCATGCCCCTATCACGGTGCCCTTTGAGGATGTTTCTGTCACGATCACCCGGGACCGCTCATGAGTGGCTTCAAGAAAGCGGTGATCGCTCTGGGGTCCAACTTAGGGGACCGTGCCGCACAGATCCGGGCAGCAGCAGAGCAGCTTTCTGAGCTCGGTGGCACCGTCCTGCTGGGCTTGTCACCTCTCTACCAGTCAGCAGCTGTGAAACCAGACGGAGTAGATCTTGACGCTCCTGAATATCTCAATGCTGTGGCCTTGATTAAAACGGATCTACCTCCCGAAGCGCTTCTGATGGAGTTAGCAGGTATCGAAGAAGACTTTGGCCGGGTTCGCACCGAGCGCTGGGGAGATCGCACGTTGGATCTCGACATCATCTGGATGGAAGACACCCAGATGACCACCGTGAACCTCACTATTCCCCACCCTCGCGCTCATGAGCGCTCTTTCGTGTTAATTCCCTGGCTGGACATTCAACCAGAGGCGAGCCTTCCAGACCACGGACCTCTTGCTGAGATAGCAGCAGGAATGGAAACCGAACTCAGCGTCTTTGATCCGACAACTCAGGTGTCATGATGAAGCGCATCTCTCCGGGAACGTTGATTGGTCTCTTTCTTGCCGGGGGCGTCATTGTCTATCTCACCGAATTGATTTTGCAGTCTCGGGGTGGTTTCGTCTTTGTCCCACCGCTGTCGCTCTCGTTCACGTTGGTGATTATTGCTGTGGCAACCGTGCTTGTTGCACTTCCCATTCGCCGCAGATTGCAAGGGAAAAGCACAACTCCACTTGATCCCTTCTATGCCTCTCGGGTCGTGGCACTGTCTAAAGCCAGCGCCCTTGCAGGTGCAGTCTTTTTAGGAGTTGGAGCAGGGGTGCTGATGTATTTGTTGGGTCGACCTATTCTGCCGGGTTCTCAGATGCTTACCTCTGTCATTGCCGAGCTGATCAGCTCAGCGCTCCTTATTGCAGCAGGACTTATCGCCGAGTGGTGGTGCGCATTGCCACCAGAAGACAACGATTCTGAGGGTGCTCGTGAACCCGCAGCGTGATGGCAGGCTGGGCATCGGCATTATCGGTGCGGGAAAAGTCGGGCCGATTCTTGGTGCAGCCCTTGCGGGAGCAGGTCACGCTGTTGTCGGTATTCATGCCGTGTCCGAAAAAAGTATTGAGCGGGCTGAGGCAATTTTGCCGGGAGTCCCCATCGTGGATGTTCCACGACTGGTGGAAATTAGTGAGTTGGTGATTATTGCTGTTCCCGACGATCAACTTGCTGATTTAGTCTCTGGGATTGCTCACACCACAGGCTGGCAGCCTGGACAAATTATTCTGCACACCAGTGCTTCTTTTGGTACAGATATCTTGCGTCCTGCGACACAGCAGGGTGCTATTCCTTTAGCGCTGCATCCGGCCATGAACTTCACCGGCACCAGCATTGATATTGCCAGGTTGTGTGAGTGTCACATTGCTGTAACTGCTCCAACGCCAGTGCTTCCTATTGGTCAAGCGCTCGCCGTGGAGCTCGGCGGTGAACCCCTGGTATTAGCAGAAGACCAACGTCCAGCGTATGCTCGGGCGCTCAAGCGCGCACAAGATTTCTCGTCTCAACTTGTTGAGGAGTCCTTGGCAGAACTCAGTACCTTAGGCATCGATAACCCTGCCAAGATTGTGGCACCGGTGATTCGCTCGACCGTGGAAAATACTCTCGGACAAGTCTCCCCAACCCACTATGTCTATGACATCAGTGAGGAGAACGATTAATGACTTCCGTTGTTCACACTGTTGACGAACTAGATGCTGCCCTTGCGGCGCTTCGCGCTCAGGGTAAGGACATAGCATTGGTGCCCACCATGGGTGCTTTGCATGAGGGGCACCTAGAGCTCGTGAAGCGAGCACGCCACGAAGCAGATGGGGTTGTCGTCTCAATTTTTGTCAACCCACTGCAGTTCTCAGCTGGTGAAGATTTTGACCGCTATCCCCGAAGCTTGGATAAAGATGTAGAAAAGCTCGATGGCTCGGCAGACGTTATCTTTGCTCCCACGCCTGAGGTGATGTATCCCCAGGCGCAGACATCTGAACTCAGCTCAGGTGACGTCGGAGATCTATTTGAGGGTGCGAGCAGGCCAGGGCATTTTGATGGGGTTCTGAAAGCTGTGTCACGTTTGTTCGATCTCGTTCAGCCGCAGGTAGCAGTGTTTGGGCAAAAAGATGCGCAGCAAGTGTTTGTTATTTCTCGTATGGTGAGATCTTTGTTCCCAGATCTACGTTTGGTCATTGTTCCCACGGTTCGTGAAGAAGACGGGTTGGCGCTCTCCAGCAGGAATGTGTATTTGTCTGAGTCTGAGCGTGCGGACGCACGCGTCATCCCTCATGCACTCCTTGCAGCTACTCATGCCGCGAGGCATTCTTCTGCCGGGGACGTTGTTCAGGCGGGTAAGAAGGTCTTTGAACAGTATCCGCTGGTTAGACTTGAGTATCTGGAGTTGGTTGACCCTTCTACGTTTTACCGCGTGGAAAATGACTACACCGGAGAAGCAACACTGATTGTTGCTGCCTATGTCGGCCAGACCCGACTGATTGATACGGAAAACTTGGAGATTATTCACGCATGAGTGAGAACCTCACCCCAGAACCTGAGCTCACCGCTGAAGAAGTCAGCGAACAGAAAGCTGTTCGTTTAGCCAAGCGTGATCGCTTAATTGAGCTGGGTTTACAGGCCTATCCCGTCAGTGTTCCGGTCACAGACGCCATCACCGCGGTTCGCGAACGTTTTGGCGGTTTAGAAGCTGAAGCCACCACAGGAGTTGTCGTCGGGGTAGCTGGTCGAGTTGTTCACCTTCGTAACACCGGGAAGTTGTGTTTTGCGTCATTGCAGTCGGGAGATGGGAGCCGGATTCAAGCCATGGTCTCCCAGGCTGAGGTGGGCGAAGAGTCTCTCGAGCAGTGGAAAGATTTTGTGGACTTAGGCGACCACGTCTTTATCTCTGGAGAAGTGATTTCCAGTAAGCGTGGAGAGCTCTCCATCATGGTGAGCGAGTGGAGGATTGCCGCTAAGGCAATCTTGCCTCTGCCTAATCTTCACAACGAACTCAATGAAGAATCTCGGGTGCGTAGCAGATTCCTCGATTTGATCGTGCGCGATCAAGCCCGTCAGACAGTTTTTGCCAGAGCGAAAGCTATGGCGTCATTGCGGGAGACCTTCACCAAACTTGATTTTGTTGAGGTTGAAACTCCCATGCTGCAGGTCATGCATGGCGGGGCATCGGCCAGGCCATTTGTCACCCACTCCAATGCCTTTGATATGGAATTGTTCCTGCGTATTGCCCCGGAGCTCTATCTCAAGCGTGCGCTGGTGGGAGGAATTGAGCGGGTGTATGAAATCAACCGTAACTTCCGCAACGAAGGCGCTGACACTACCCACTCTCCAGAATTTGCCATGTTGGAAGCTTATGAATCCTATGGTGACTACACCTCGATTGCAGCTCTTACCCAAAAGTTGATTCAAGATGCTGCGATGGCCGTATCGGGTTCCCACGTGGTGACCTGGGCAGATGGCACCACATTTGATTTCGGTGGCGAGTGGGACCGCATCAGCATGTATCACTCGTTATCTGAGGCATCTGGCATGGAGATCACCCCGGAAACCTCCGTAGCGGAGCTCAAGAAAATAGCGGACAAAGAAGGCGTCGAGGTTGCTTTGGCCAACCACGGAAAGTATGTCGAAGAGCTCTGGGAGCACTTTGTTAAAGACGGACTGACCCGCCCCACGTTTGTGATGGACTTCCCCGTCGAGACAAGCCCGTTGGTCAAAGACCACCGTAGTATCGCTGGCGTTGTCGAAAAGTGGGACTTGTATGTGCGCGGATTTGAGCTTGCGACAGGATATTCCGAGTTAAATGACCCGGTTATTCAACGCGAACGCTTCATACAGCAAGCAGGCTTAGGCGCCAAAGGTGATGTGGAAGCGATGCGCTTAGATGAAGAATTCCTCCGGGCACTCGAACATGCCATGCCTCCAGCTGGTGGAATGGGAATGGGTATTGACCGATTGCTCATGGCTCTCACTGGTCTGGGTATTAGAGAGACCATCCTCTTTCCTTTGGTCAAGTAAGCGGACGGTAGTCTAAACACCATGGAAAACTTCTGGGTTAACGCCATTTGGTCGGTCACACCCACCATCTTGTTGGGAATCCTGTTTTGGTGGATTATCCGCTCGATTTTGCGCGCTGATCGCACCGAACGAGAAATGTATGCCCAGATTGAAGCTGAAGAACGCGCTAAGCGCGGTATGAGTGAATCAGAGAACTCATGACCGCCGCAGAGTTCTCCTTTTGGCTCACTATTTTTGCCCTGGCGCTGGACTTTGTCATCCGTGTTGCCGCGATCATTATTGTTCCGCGTAATCGCAGACCGTCCTCGGCATTGGCATGGTTGCTGGCCATTTTCTTTATTCCCTTCGTCGGGGTGATCTTGTTCTTGCTTATTGGAAGCCCCCGGCTTGGACGCAAGCGTCGACGCCGTCAACGGGAAATCAACGAGTTCATCATTGGATCCACCGAAGGTATCGACAAGGTTCGCCACGGTAAAGAGTGGCCTGCATGGTTGGATTCCATTGTTGAACTCAACCGCAACCTTGGCTCTATGCCGCTGGTAGGGGGGAACACAGCGGTTATTCAAATTGATTATGAAAAGAACATTCTGGATATCGCTGCCGATATTGATAAAGCAGAACGTTTTGTTCACGTGGAGTTTTACATTCTCTCCTCGGATTCCGTTACTGAACCTATTTTCTTAGCCATGGAACGGGCTGTTCAACGCGGCGTCACCGTTCGTGTTCTTTTTGACCACGTTGCAGCCATGCGCACCGTGGGCTACAAGAAGACCAAAAAGCGTTTGAGCGCTATTGGTGTCGAGTGGAATCTGATGCTGCCGTTCTTGCCTCTGGAGGGTAAGTATGAGCGTCCAGACTTGCGTAACCACCGCAAACTTGTCGTCATTGACGGTGTACTGGGCTGGATGGGATCACAAAACCTGATTGATTCCAGCTATCTCAAAAAGACAAATATTAAACGTGGGCTGCATTGGAAAGATGCAATGGTTCGCTTGCAGGGACCCATCGTGGCTGGGTTGAATGCCATTTTCATTACCGACTGGTATTCCGAAACAGATGTGCTGCTCACCAGAGAAGCAGAGCCTATTGAAGCTCAGTATGTTCCCGACACCCTGGATTGTCAGATTGTTCCTTCGGGCCCGGGATTCTCCTCTGAAAACAATCTACGTTTGTTCCTGGCCCTGATGTATTCAGCTCAAGAACAAATCATCATTACCTCTCCATATTTTGTGCCTGATGAGTCATTGATGTATGCCATTACCTCTGCCTGCCAGCGTGGTGTGCGGGTGGAACTCTTTGTCTCAGAAATTGGAGACCAGGCCTTGGTCTATCACGCGCAACGCTCCTACTACGAAGCGCTGCTTCGGGCCGGGGTCATTATTTGGCTTTATCAAGCTCCCACTATTTTGCACTCCAAGCACATGTCCATCGATGAGGAGGTGGCCGTGATAGGGTCGTCCAATATGGATATGCGCTCCTTCTCATTGAACTTAGAAGTGTCCATGATGGTGCGCGGGCGCTCTTTTGTGAAGCAAATGCGCGATGTCGAACAGGCGTACCGTGAGGATTCTCGGGCACTGACGCTCGAAGAATGGAAAACGCAACCGCTTCGCTCCACCGTTCTCGACGGTCTTGCCCGTCTGACCTCCTCGTTGCAATAAGACTCAAAAGGACACCCTCATGGCTTACACCGCTGATCCTTCTCGTTATGACCTGATGACCTATCGGCGCATCGGAAAATCCGGGCTGCGCCTTCCAGAAATCTCTTTGGGGTTATGGCACAACTTTGGTGATGAAGGAACGATCAAAAACCAGAAAGCTATTATCCGCAGAGCTTTTGATTTAGGGGTAACCCATTT
>JBIIGO010000048.1:0-8037 GCA_044236405.1 Aurantimicrobium sp. | reverse complement strand
GGGCCACAACATGCTTAGCATCTGCACTAAACGCACTGGCCATCACAATATCTGTGGGCAGAACAATAGTGACCCCACGTTCTTCTGCCTGGGCGAGATAACCGCGAACAGTGTCGAGTTGGTCTTCTTCCAGCAGGCTTGCCCCGACGGCATAGCCTTGCGCTGCCAGGAAAGTAAAGACCATTCCCCCACCAACCAAAATGGTGTCCACCCGAGGCAAGAGGTGAGCGATGACACCGAGTTTGTCAGATACCTTTGAGCCGCCTAATACCACGGTGTAGGGGCGTTCTGGTGATTCGGTGAGTTTGTCCAGGACGTTAAGTTCTGTCTCAATGAGTAAACCTGCGGCACTTGGACGCAATTGGGCTAGGTCATAGACACTGGCTTGTTTACGGTGCACGACACCAAAACCATCGGAAACGAAGACATCGCCCAGTGAGGCAAGCTGTTCGGCAAAAGTCGCACGCACGCTGTCATCTTTACTTGTTTCAGCAGGATTGAATCGGACATTTTCCAGAACGAGAATCTGACCGTTAGCTAAGTCATCAACTACGCCTTGAACTCGTTCCCCCACAGTTTCTGGGCAAAAATGAACTTCTTGGCCCAATAGTTCAGCTAAACGAGCTGCAACAGGCTCCAAACTGTAAGCGGGGTTTGGTGCACCGTCAGGGCGCCCCAAGTGGCTTAACACCACAACGCGGGCACCCTGATCAAGTAATGCTCTCAACGTTGGCAATGAAGCGCGAATACGCCCATCATCGGTAATCACACCGTCTTTCACCGGAACATTCAGGTCACAGCGAATGAGAACGCGTTTGCCTGAGAGGGATCCAAGTGATTCGAGGGTGCGAAGTGCCATAGTGTGTGAGGTCCTTAGAGTTGTTCGCCGACGTATTCTGTGAGGTCAACGAGGCGGTTGGAGTATCCCCATTCGTTGTCATACCAGCTAGAAATCTTAACCTGGTTTCCCAGAACCCTCAGCAAACCTGCATCAAAGATAGAGGAATGAGGGTCGGTCACTATGTCACTGGAGACAATCTCATCTTCGGTGTACTTCAGAATGCCTTTAAGGGGTCCCTCTGCAGCCTTTTTGAAGACAGCTTTAACTTGCTCCTCAGTAACGGGCTTTTCTACCTGAATAGTGAGGTCAGTAATTGAGCCTGTGGGAACGGGCACGCGCAACGCAAAACCATCGAGCTTGCCGTTGAGTTCTGGCAAAACCTTACCGATTGTTTTCGCAGCTCCCGTTGACGAAGGAACAATATTGATTGCAGCGGCACGTGCACGGCGAAGGTCACCGTGAGGACCATCCTGAAGATTTTGGTCAGCAGTGTAGGCGTGAACAGTGGTCATCAACCCGGTAATAATTCCGAATTCTTTATCAAAGACCTGAACCAATGGTGCAAGACAGTTCGTTGTACACGACGCGTTAGAAATGATGTGGTCTACAGCTTTGTCATACTTGTGGTTGTTGACACCCATGACAAAGGTAGGAATATCGTTTCCGGTTGGAGGTGCAGAAATAATAACTTTTTTCGCACCTGCATCAATGTGCTTTTGAGCATTTGCGCGGTCAGTGAAACGTCCCGTGGACTCAATAACAACGTCCACGCCAAGTTTTCCCCAGCCAAGATTTGCGGGGTCGCGCTCTGCTAAAACTTTAATCTTCTTGCCGTTAACAATGATGTTTTCTGCATCATGGCTCACATCAGCATCCAAGCGTCCAGTTACGGAGTCATATTTGAGCAAATGAGCAAGGACTTTTGTGTCCGTGAGGTCGTTGACGGCAACGATCTCAATATCTGCCCCTTGGGCAAGGGCGGCGCGGAAATAGTTTCGGCCAATACGACCAAAACCGTTGATACCAACTTTGACAGTCACTTCGTCTCCAAGTGAGGGTTAGGGCATTTGCATGCCATGGGTAGTTCGGTGGAGGGATTTTTGTGTTTCTTCAGGAAACAACGGGTGCCCCGAAAAGCTCAGGACACCCGTTGTCATCTACTTATGAGAATAGCAGGACGCTCGATGCACCCTTGCGAGCTGCTTCGAAACGCGCCGTAACATCAGCCCAGTTGATGATGTTCCAGAAGGCATTGACGTAGTCACCCTTGACGTTCTTGTAGTCCAGGTAAAACGCGTGCTCCCACATATCCAGCATCAACAAAGGAATGGTTCCGGCAGCAATGTTTCCCTGCTGGTCATAAAGCTGCTCAATGATGAGGTTCTTTCCAAGCCCGTCCCAGGCCAAGAATGCCCACCCTGAACCTTGCAGGCCCAGTGCGACAGCATTGAAATGTGCTTTGAAAGCGTCGAAAGATCCAAAGTATTCATCGATAGCGGCAGCAAGTTCACCGGTTGGGCGCTCTTCTGCACCAGGAGTCAGGTTCTTCCAGAAAATGGAGTGGTTGGTGTGACCACCAAGGTGGAAAGCCAGGTCTTTTTGAAGTTTGTTGACGTTGGCAAAGTCACCTTTTTCGCGAGCCTCTGCAAGCTTCTCTAACGCCGTATTTGCGCCATCGACATATGCTTTGTGGTGCTTATCATGGTGCAGTTCCATAATGGTGGCACTGATGTGAGGAGCAAGTGCTGAATAGTCATAATCGAGTTCGGGCAATGTGTACTTGGCCACTGTGGTGTTCTCCTTAGAACGTTGAGGGGGATAAAAAACCGCCGTTGATATCTATGTTACGCCTGTCTGGGCGGAGCTTTTTAGGCGTCGAGGTCTTCTGGAACAGCAGATTCGGTTCCGGGAACACCTAAATCACTTGCTCGTTTATCTGCCATGGCTAAGAGACGTCTGATTCGTCCGGCAACCGCATCTTTGGTCATCGGAGGATCTGCATGGTGTCCCAGCTCATCCAAACTCGCGTCACGGAAAGTCAGGCGCAATTCTCCGGCATAACGTAAGTGCTCAGGAATGTCGTCACCGAGAAGCTCTAAGGCACGTTCTACACGGGCACAGGCAGCAACGGCAGCTTGTGCAGAACGACGAAGGTTAGCGTCATCAAAGTTCACTAACCGGTTGGCAGTTGCACGAACTTCTCTGCGCTGACGAAGCTCTTCCCAATTCTTTACTGTTTCGGTAGCACCCATGAGAGTCAACACAGAAGAAATAGCATCGTCTTCGCGAATCACCACGCGGTGAATACCGCGGACTTCACGAGCTTTAGCTGCAAACTGCAATCTGTTGGCTGCGCCAACCAAAGCCATTGCAGATTCGTTTGTGGGACACACAATCTCTAAGGCAGCTGAGCGGCCGGGGTCGGTCAAACTTCCTGCAGCCAAAAATGCTCCCCGCCAAATAGCGCAGAGATCCTCAAGGTTTCCCGTCGTGAGTTTGTTGGGTAGTCCACGGATAGGGCGACGGCGCGAATCAAGCAAACCGGTCTGACGGGCAAGTGTTTCCCCGTCAAGTACACGAACCAGATAGGTTGGCGCGTTCTTTCCTCCGGAATTTGGCGACAACTTACCTTCTGATCGCACACCATAAATTTCTGCGAGATCTTTTCTAACGCGGGTGGCTAGTTCTTGGGAATCAAGTTCGGCTTCGACAGCAATCCGGCCAGAGATGGTGTGTAAGCCACCAGCAAAACGCAAAATCGTAGCCAGCTCCGCTGTGCGCACCGTTGTCTTTCCCACGCCGACGGCAATGAGTTCTTGTTTGACGTTTTCAGTCAGCCCCATAGTGTTCTATCTCTCATATCTTTGTCATTAGAAGGCGTTATTCACGCCCAAAGTCTCGATGCTTAACCTTCACCACAACACCAGGAATCTTTTCCAACCGTTTGGCAAGTTCTTCTGTCAATGCCACGGAGCGATGTTTACCGCCGGTGCAGCCAATGGCGATTGTGGCATGCCGCTTATTCTCCCTTTGATATCCCGCTAAGACAGGTTCAAGTGCGGCCGCATAACGTTCAATAAAGTCTTCAGCTCCTGGCTGACTGAGCACATACTCAGAAACTGCTGAGTCCATGCCTGTCAGTTGTCGCAATTCGGGAACCCAGAACGGATTGGGAAGAAAACGTCCGTCAGCGATGAGATCTGCATCGCTTGGAGTCCCATATTTGAATCCAAAGCTCATGAGATTCAGGCGAACACCTGCGGTGTCATCTTGAGCAAACTGCTCAGTAATCATGGTGGAGAGCTGATGAATGTTGAGGTCGCTGGTGTCAATGACGATGTCACTGCTTTCACGAAGTTCAGTCATTCTCGAGCGCTCAGCAAGGATGCCATCAAGAATGGTGCCATCACCTTGGAGAGGGTGGGGTCTGCGAACAGATTCAAATCGTCTGACGAGCGACGCATCAGTGGCATCAAGAAATAACACCCGAACAACAGTTGCTTTAGGCAGCGATTGAATAATCTCCTGGAGATTTTCAAAGAAATCACGTCCGCGAACATCGACCACAACAGCAATCTTGGGGAGGTTCGATCCCGCTTTATCAGCAAGCTCTACAAGGTGGCGAAGCATCTGGGGCGGAAGATTATCAACCACATACCAATCAAGGTCTTCTAAAGCGTTGGCCACGGTGGAGCGGCCCGCACCGGACATCCCCGTAACAATGAGTACCTCCTGGCTTTGTGGCACAGAATCTGGCATCTCAATTCCTTTGATATCTCAGGCGTGTTACGGCGTGTCGTATCAGAGTAACGCTTTGCGACACGCCGTGCGAGATTTAAGGGATAAACCCTAGTGAGCTACTTGAAGGTTAGCCCGCTGAAAGAACATCTAAAGCATGTTGTAGATCATCGGGATACTCCGAGATGAACTCTACATATTCCCCCGTTCGAGGATGCATAAAACCGAGTTTGTGGGCGTGCAGCCACTGACGGGTTAATCCCAAACGCTCAGTCAGCGTGGGATCGGCCCCGTATAAGGTATCTCCAACACACGGGTGCCGCTGAGCAGCCATATGAACGCGGATCTGATGAGTCCGCCCAGTTTCTAGTTTGATTTCAAGAAGTGAAGCGTAGGGAAAAGCTTCCAGAGTCGTGTAATGAGTCACAGCATGTTTGCCCTCGTTCGTCACCGCAAATTTCCAATCAGATTTGGGGTGACGCCCAATGGGCGCGTCAATTGTCCCTGCGAAGGGGTCAGGGTGTCCCTGAACCACAGCGTGGTAAATCTTGGTGACATGACGATCGTGAAAAGCATGCTTGAGAGCTGAATATGCTTGTTCGCTTTTTGCAACCACCATTAAGCCTGAGGTTCCCACATCTAAACGGTGAACAATTCCTGCACGCTCTGCTGCTCCTGAGGTCGCTATGGTGTACCCAGCTGCAGCGAGGGCTCCTAATACGGTAGGTCCATCCCAACTGGAGGCAGGGTGTGCGGCAACACCGACAGGCTTATCGACAACGACAAAGTCTTCATCGTCATACACAATCCGAAAACCGGGAACTATTTGAGGAATGATCTCCGGCTCTTTTTTCTCAGTCCAACTCACCGACAGTTGTGCCCCAGCGCGAAGCTTGTCAGATTTACCTAATACAACACCGTTTTGATCAACTCCCCCTAATTCTGCAATCTCAGCAGCGTGGGTTCGAGAAAAACCGAACAGTCGAGCAATTCCCGCATCAACGCGGACGCCATCGAGACCGTCGGGAACGAGAGTTGACCTATTTTCCATCAGCTGTTTTTGCCTGACGTTCTTCTCTCGTGCCATCGAGTTTGAATCCCAACAATGTGAGGAGCACAAGCAAGCACATGCTGCTCACGATCGCGATATCAGCGATGTTATAAATCGCAGGCATCATCCACGGGGTCCAGATGAAATCAATCACATATCCCATCCCGAAGACAATTTCTCCGCCAGCACCTGGTCGGGTAAGACGATCAGTGAGGTTTCCTACCGTGCCAGCAAGCAAAAGCCCGAAAACAACCGCCCAGGCAAAGGATTTAATGCGTTTGGCTAAAACTATGATGACGATCGTCACCACAGCAGCAAGGATGGAAAAAATCCAAGTTGCGCCTGAGGCAAGTGAAAAAGCTGCTCCGGGGTTTCTCACAAAAAGAAATTGAAGAAAAGACCCAAGAACTTCAACGGGTTCCCCCTCAGGTAATGTTTCAATGACCCACGCCTTAGTCAGTTGGTCAGCAACATACACAAACAGTGATACAGCTCCGAGTAGGAGCAAAGCACGAACGGCGGACCGCTTGGGCGCAGTCACTAGAGGGCTTGTTGACCTGCAACATCAAGAGTGTCCAACTCAGAAAGTTGGGTCGAGATGTAGGTGCGAAGCTTTTCTCGGTACTCTTTTTCAAATCCTGCAAGTTCAGAAATGTGAGACTGTAGCTGAGCTTTTTCGGAATCGAGTGCACTCAACTGCTGCTTAGCCTTTGCTTCGGCTTCAGAAACAATGCGGGTAGCTGTTTCGTGACCTTCAGCAATGAGCGCATCACGCTTTTCAACACCTTCACGAACATGTTCTTCGTGCAATCTACGAGCAAGAGTCAACAAGTCATTTGCGCTGGCTGCAGCAGCGGTGTCATCGACAACCGCGGTGGGAGCAGGAGGAGCAACGGGACGGGCAGGAGCCTCCGCAGAGCCACCGGTTTCCAAACGAGCCTCAGCAGCAGCAAGCTTTGTCTTCAGTTCATCATTTTCAGACGTGAGACGACGCAGTTCAACAACGATTTCATCGAGAAAATCATCAACTTCGTCTTGGTCGTAACCTTCACGGAATTTTGTCTGCTGAAACCGTTTGTTTACAACGTCTTCTGGCGTAAGAGCCATGGGAACCGTCCTCAACTAAATAAAAAAATTGTGGGATGTTGAACGCGTTCAACTCCCCTACGTTATCAAAGGTTCGCGTCACTCACAGCATCAGGGGCTAGAGCAGGACCAAACTCTCAGCCAAGTACATGGCAATAATGGCAGCCAACATGACGACAGTCCACCCAAAATCAAGGGCAATGGCACCGAAACTCACCGGTTTGATGAATTTACGAACAACGTTCATGGGCGGATCGGTGATGGCGAAGACAACTCCGCTCAAGGCCAAAACGATGCCCTGTGGTCTCCATCCGGGTTTGAAGGCACGGATGAAGTCCAAAACAAGACGTGCCCACATCGCGATGACAAAAATGAACAACGCGTAGTAGAGGATAAGGCCAACTAAACCAATCACAGACATACTCTTACCCTACGCCTGATGACGCAATGGATTACTCTCCGAAGAAGGTGGAATCTACTTCAGCAGTGTCTGCTGCTGCGTCACCAGAAACAGCTACGTGGTGGGGAGAAAGCAGGAATACCTTGCTGGTAACCCGTTCAATTTTGCCGTAAAGACCTTGCGAGAGACCTGATGCAAAGTCGATCAAGCGACGTGCATCTGTTTCCGTCATCTGGGAAAGATTCATGATGACAGGAACGCCCTCACGGAAGTTCTCCGCAATGAGTTTGGCGTCCGAATACTGTTTGGGGTGAACCGTCACAATTTCGTTCATGTCGTGAGCTGCCTGACTTTTGGCCGAAGTACGGCGAAGGGGTGTTACCTGTGCGCGTCCTGCTGACACAGGCGCGACCTGAGGGGTCGACGCCGCAACGGGCGCCTCGTAGGTTGTTTCCTCATCCGCGAGACCAAGATAGACCATGGTCTTCTTCAGTGGATTAGCCATGTTGTTACCTCCAGGTATAAAAAACGTCTACTTGAGATTAACCGGCTACAGGGCGATTTCCCGTGATTGCCGAGCCAATGCGAAGGTGTGTCGCACCTTCAGCAATAGCCTCAGCAAAATCATGAGACATGCCTGCGGAGATAAACCTCGCTTCAGGGACAACACGCTGAAGGCGCTCTGAGGCTGCTGCAACCCTCGTAAAGGCAACTCGGGGATCCTCGTCCAAAGGGGCGACAGCCATAACCCCCAGCAAGTTAAGGCTGGGCTCCGAAGCAACACTTTCTGCAAGTTCTTCTAAATCACTGGGTTGCACCCCGCCACGCGCAGGATCTTGGGTGAGGTTGAGCTGAACGAAACAATCTAAAACCTCAACACGGTTGTTTTCTGTTTCACCCGCTGGGGTGAACGCTGCATTC